>JALYIG010000390.1 GCA_030775885.1 Acidobacteriota bacterium
GACCTGTCCTACAACTCCTCGCGCAGTGTCAAGTATTCCGCGTTGCAGCCCAAGGCATCCCTGTCCTATAAGATTGGAGCCAACGACCGCATCTACGCGACGGCCAGCAAAGGATTTCGCAGCGGCGGATTCAATTCGGTCATCAACACGGTGGCCACCGCGTACAGCCCGGAAACGCTTTGGAACTACGAGGTGGGCATCAAGACCGAGTCGCAGGACCACGCTCTCACGGCAAACGCAGCCGTGTTCTTCGAGGACTACAAGAACAGCCAGCAATTCCAGTTCGACGGCAAGACGGCCACCCAGACCATCTTCAACATCCGCAAGAGCCGGATCTACGGCGCCGAGCTCGATGTGGAGGCCCGCACTGCCATCACCGGACTTTCTGTACAGGCTTCTGCAGGCATACTCGACTCAAAGATACAATCCACCGACGGGTTGCCGGGTGTGGTCGCTGCCGCCGTGGGCGACGTCACCGGCAAGAAGCTGCCCATCATCAATCATTGGACGTTCATGGTCGGGGGCCAGTACACGCATGGGTTGTCGAATGGCTGGACACTCACGCCAAGTGTCGATTTTTCGGGGCGTGGCAGACAATATTGGTATATCGATAACGTCAACGAGGCTCCGAGTCTGTTCCTGCTCAACGGGGCGCTCGTTTTGAATACAAACGCCTCGTGGAAGGTGGTGTTGAGCGTCAAGAATATGCTCGACAGAAAGTGGTACTCGGATTACGAGTCGCAAAGACAGACCGGGTTATTCACCGATGTGGTCTGGCCTCAAGCAGGCCGGGTATTCCTGGGCACCGTCGCGTATAGCTTCTGAGGCGCTCGCGGCGGTAAAGCCGGCCGATTCGCGGGGAAAACGCGGGCGCGGCGTCGTTCAGCCGTTGAATGGCGAGCCGTCGCTTTGATTGCCGGATTCACCCGATAGCTCGGTTTTAAGTGGATTTGGGGGCATCGAGAGCCATCGGGATGCCCCTTGAACAGGTATGATTGCCCAGGATGGCGGCACCTAAATCACCGGGCGGCGGTCCGGTCACTCTCAAAGCACTGGCTGCTCGTTTGAATTTGGCCCACACCACCGTGTCCAGGGCCTTGAGCGATCACCCGCACATCAGCTCGGAGACGAAGTACCGGGTAAGAAAGGCGGCGCAGGATCTTGGCTATATCGCCAACTCCGGCGCCCGCCTGTTGCGCACCGGCCATAGCCCGGTCATCGGGCTGTTGGTGCCGGACATTACGAATGAGTTTTATTCCTCCGTCGCACGGATCCTCGCGGAGGAATGCAGCGACAGTGGACGACCGCTCGTTCTGTCGGTTTCGGAAGACGATCCGCAGCGCGAATTGGCCCTGATCCAGGCACTGATAGGCGCTCGGCCCGCCGCGCTGGTCGTTACCCTGACTGCCAACCCGAAAAAGGAAACGATCCTCAAGCTGCGGGGCACTCCGGTCATCCAATTCCTGCGCTCGGACCCGCGCGTACACGGCCACTCAATGACCATCGACGACGTCCTCGGCGGGCGCCTTGCCGGCGAACACCTGGCTGATCTGGGCCATACCGAGATTGGATTCATCGGCGTTCCCGAGGCCCTCAGCACGGGTGCGGCGCGATTGCGTGGATTCCGGTCCGGGCTGGCTGACCGTGGCGTGGCGTTCTTGCCTGAGTTACACCGGCTCTGTAGCCCGAACGCCGAGGCCGGCGGTCGCGCATTCGCAGATCTCATGGCATTGAAGAAGCCACCCAAGGCTGTGTTTGTTGCAAGTCCACAGCTCGCGCTCGGCGTTGCTCGAGTGGCTCAGGAGCAAAAGCTTCGAGTTCCAGCGGACGTCTCACTCGTCGGCTACGGGAACTCGAGTTGGTTCAACTTTTTTGCGGGCGGGCTGACTGCGGTGAGTCTGCCCGTGCAAGAGCTGGCTACGGCAGCCAGCTCGATCTTGTTCCGCGATTTGAAGCGCGGCACCGCCGATGGCGCCGCATCAACCGTTGCAGCGCTCGCGCCGGCGTTGATCAAACGCGCGTCCACGTGCAAGGCTCGCGGCTAGAGAAGGTTCGCGGCTATTTCAGGCAGCTCCAAACGCCAGACGCATCTGCTCGAGCTGATGCTGGACCAGCATGCATTCCGGATCACCGAGGTCGTTCACAACACTGAAATGATCCAGACCAGGCGGTACGAGGGATGCGACCGGCCAATGCATTTCCTGCCATAGCTTTCCCATTTCCCGGGACTGACGATGAAACTCGGCGGATTCGTCGATTGCTACTATGAGCGACAGCGGAGCGCGCCTGCGGAACTTCAACCTCAGCGGGCTATACTTCCGCACTTGCTCTTCAGTCAGATGGAGCTTCTCATTGAGGAAAGACAGCCGGATCGGCTCCAGGTCGAAGATACCGCCGATCGCGCAGACGCCCTTGACCGGATCCATGGGGAGCGAGGGATCGATTGCATGCCAGTCAGTCGCGAGCAGCAGGGTTCCCAGATGACCTCCGGCAGAATGGCCGCAGACATAGATGCGATCGCGATCGCCGCCGAAAGACTCTGCATTCCTCCAAAGCCACACGATCGCCGCCCTGTTGTGTGCGACGATCGAATCCATGTCATAGCCGGGGGCGAGGCCGAAATTGTTCACCACCGTGGTGACCCCGTGCGGGCGCATGCCTTTGGCAACATAACTGTAGTCGGACTTGTCCAGCGAATACCAATACCCGCCATGTATGAACAGATAGATCGGCGAGCCGGGTACGGAAGCCGGGAAAATGTCCACGGCTTCGATGGGCGATGAGCCGAATGCGACATTCGGCAGATGCGGCAATTCCGCCCTGGCTGCTGCGCTCCACCTGCCCCAACTCTCGAAATGCGACTTGAAGTCGGGGTAGCGCGCTCTGTTGTTATACTGGGCATCCAAGCCCGTTTGATCGTATTGTCGATAGATGTTGTTCATGGCGCTTCGTTCGACTTGATCGGCAGCCTCCCGCCAGCCATCGCTCGAGCCGCTTTGCGCGAGCATGTCAGGGACAGTAGCGCCCAGCGCTCCGGTCGGCTGTGAGCCGCTGGCACGTGCTTCGCTGCGTTCTTCACCACGATGCGAATAGTAAGGCGTTATGCACACGTGTGCAAGACCGCTACATGCTGCGATTGCATCCCCGCTGTCACGCGGTTGGCGCGCCGAGCGCGATCGTCCATCCGTGCTACGTACAGGTAAGTCCGGCCGAGCAGGTGACGCCACTCAGTCGGCCACACCTAGCACGCATCCGCCGTCGATCACGATTTCCGCTCCGGTTACGTAGGAAGACGCGTTCGAGGCTAGAAACAGGGCAAGCCCCATAATCTCCTGCGTCGCGGCAATGTGGTGCATGGGAGAGCGTCCTTCGAAAGCCTTGCGGTCGGCGGCATTTCTGAGCCGGCCACCGGCTATGTTGGTAACGAAGGCGCCCGGCGCGATGGCATTGACCCGGATGTTGTACCGGGCGAGTTCCAGCGCAGCATGGCGAACGAGATGCGCGGCCGCTGCTTTTGCCGGCATGTAGGGTGTACCAACGATTGGCTCGTTGATGATCGAAGCGTTCGATGTGGTCACGATGATGCGGCCGTTGCGCCGGGTTTTCATGTGACGCACGGCGCATTGCAGGGAGGTGAAGACCGACGATAGGTTGGTGGCGATGATCCGGTCCCAGTGCACGTCCGAAACGTTCTCGAGGGCCCCTTCAGGATTGCGGTCCCCCTCCGGCGTCAAAAACCCGGGGCCGGCATCGATGCCCGCATTGGCGAACAGGACGTCGAGAGCTCCGAAGGTCTGAGCTGCAGCGTCAAATGCAAGCCGCATCGCGCCGCGATCCGTAACATCGACTGCCGCGCCGTAGACGTCGCCACCGGTGCTTTTCAGGCGCCCCACGGACTTCTCAAGCGCTGCCGTATCTTTATCGAGCATCGCCACCCGAGCTCCGTTTACGGCCATCACTTCGCTGTAAGCAAGGCCGATACCGCTAGCGGCGCCGGTGACGATAGTGGCCAGTCCCTGGACATCGAATATCTCTGCGGCTTTCATCATTCCCCCTGCGTGATAGCATCCGCGGCAAAGGGTGCGCCAGCGCTCAGCACGAGCCTGCGGCGCACATGTTCCCGCGAGTTAAAAGCAACATCCATGCCATCGCGCACGGGAGGCGGCGGACGGGCGCAAGTGAGTTGCGCCTCCTGAGGCACCGTGAGATTGAGCTTCAACGCCGCAGCGTGACTCGCCGTGGCTTGGCGGGCTCGATGCTTTGAGCAAATATCGGCGGTGGCGACTTCATGATTTCATCAATCGGAGGCGGGTGTTCAGAAAAGAACTGTACGGCGCAACGCTGCGCTATGCCCATCGCGGATCTCAAAGATTCTTCATTCGATAGGCAAGTTGCGCGCGCGTCAGACCCAACAGACGCGCTGCGCCGGAGACATTGCCGCCACTGCGTGCTAGCGCAGTTCGGTATATCTGCCTCTCATGCTCGATCAGCGAGAAGTCGCCGTCGTCCAGCAGCTTGTTGACTGCCGGTTCGCGCCCTTGTGCAACGGCACCAATGTTAGTATCACTCAAGGCACCATTGACGCTGAGAGAAAACATCGAATCGCGAGGCATGTCCTCTGTCGAGAACAAATGGTGCAACTCGATGACGCCGTCGTTGCCTGCGCTGATGACGCCACGCTCCACAATGTTCTGCAGCTCGCGGACATTGCCGGGGTAGTCGTAATTCAGCAGTGCTTCGACTGCCCTTCGATTGAATCCGGCTGCGGTTTTCCGGTAAAGCTGGTTGTAGATTCCCAGGAAATGCTCGATGAGCAGCGGAATGTCGTCACGCCTCGAGCGAAGCGGTGGAAGATGCACTGGAAACACGTTTAGTCGGTAGTAAAGATCCTCCCGGAATCGTCCGGCGCGAATCTCCTCGCGCAGATCCCGGTTGGTGGCAGCCACCACCCTCACATCCGCCTTGATCGGGTGTATTCCGCCCACCCGATCAAATTCGCGCTCCTGCAATACGCGCAACAGCTTGCCTTGTGCACTCAAGCTCAACGAGGGGATTTCGTCGAGGAAGATAGTGCCGCCAGCAGCCCGCTCGAACCGGCCGGCTCTGGAGTTCGATGCGCCGGTGTAAGCACCTTTCTCAACACCGAACAGCTCGCTTTCCATCAGCGTGTCGGGGACAGCGGCGCAGTTCACTGCTACGAAGGGCCCTGCCGAGCGTGGACTTATCCCGTGCAACGCCTGTGCGAATATCTCCTTACCCACCCCGGATTCACCGATGAATAGAACTGTCGCCGGCGTTGGCGCTACTCGCTCGATCATGTGACGAGCAGCGCTGAAAGCTGCGGAAATTCCCACCATCCCTTTGGGAGTAGGCGCCGGGGGTGCTACCTGCCGACTGGCGACAGGCGGATTCTGCTCCGCGGCAGCCCGTGCGCGGTGTCCTGAGGCATACCGCGCGAATACGTCAGGACTCAGGTAACGAAGGTCCTCTTCCGAATTGTCCCAGGCATCAGTCGGCTTGCCAATTACTCGGCAGCTTGCCGAGCCCATGGCCATACATTCGACCTCCCGGTAGGTGATCAGCTTGCCGAAGAATGCACTGGCGTAACCGCTTGCATAACCCACTTCCATCCAGCATGCCGGCTCATTGCCAATACCGTACGCCGAGACGTACTCGCTGGCCTCGAACGAGTCGTGCCACAGGTATTCGCCCTGGAAGGTTCCGTGGGGGATGTTGAACTCCGCCGACACGGTGGAAACTTTGACGATGCCCTCCAATGCATGAAGGCGCATCCCTGCGGTAAAGGCACCATCGACGTCTCCCGGCCAACGCTTCCGCACGAGTTCCGCATCGCGCACGCCCGAGGCATAGCCCGCTCGTGTTAACATGGCGCGGGCGGTAGAGAGGCCCACGAGATCAATCAACTCCTGGCGCAGGGCACCGAGCGAGCTGGAATGTAGCAACAGCATCCGCTGCTGATCCAGCCAGATTCGACCGTCCATCGGCGAAAAGGACAGGTACGCCACTAAATCCCGCACGTCCGGCCTTTCCGACCGCTGGCGTCTATCATCGAGATCTGGCACATCCGCGGCAAGAAAGGGCGCAAGAGCGGCAGCTGGTAACCGCACCTCGTCAGCCCTCGGCTTGTTCGGCTTCACGCTACACCTCCCCCTCCAGAGCGAAGAGCCTCCGGCGGTATTGACGCATCGTCGAACTGGAATACGCATCTTGACCCGCGACGCGCTGCAGCGCAATCCGTTCACCAGGCTATTTGGGGTTTCGGGCGCTATCAGCTCAAGGGACAAACTGGGCCCTCGTAGTGGAGTACGCGACCTGTGCCAACTCCTTTAGTGGTCGTTTTCGCAGCTGTGCGTTCAGGACCTCGATCCCATATGGACCCTCGTACCCGCTGTCTCGCATGGCTGCGACAAACCCCTTCACGTCGAACTCACCCTCGCCGCAGAGCTGCCGATGCTGGGTCGTCTCTGTAACCAGATCCAGTTCGCTCTTCAGGTAGCCGTCATTGAGCTCGACGCCGATCAGGAATCGCCTCGGTATCGCGGTCGCCATATGGAAGGGGATACCGAGCTTCACTAAGTGCCAGAGGTCAAGAATCACGCCTCCGTTTGGCGCGTCCGCCTCAGTGAGCATCGTCAGGGTGCTTTCCAGGGTCGTGAGCATTGAGAAGGGCATGAGCTCGAAACCGATTTTCGTTCCGTGCTCCGCGGCTTCGCGGCACAATGACCGGAACTCCTGCACGAGCTTGGGCATGGGCACGACCTGATTGAAGAAGTCACCCACCTTCACATGACGAGCGCCGAGCTTCTGGGCGGCCCGCAGCAGCAGCCCCTTGCGCTGATCAGCGGACCTTCTCGCTTCACCATCGACAAACCAGTCCTGCAGAAACTCCAGCTCGATATGAATGATCCCGTGGTCGTCCAGTATCTGCTTCATCTCTTCGAGGGAATGTGAGCGTAGGGTGTACTCCAGATCGGCGTGCCACAGCCCCATTCCCCTGAAGCCGACTCGCGCAATCTCCGCGACCCGGTCACGAAAATCGAAGTGGCTGTACTCGTGGTCGGTATGGGGCTCAGCCCCCCCGGCGATCGTCCAATAGGACGCCAACAGGTCAACATTTTGTTCCATATGCATCGGCCACGGTTATATTGAGATCGAATGCCTGCAGCATATTCTGCGCCAGGACCAAGGGGGTTCAAACGCATCGGGAATTACACACCCCTTGATGAAATCGTCACCTCCGGGTGCCTGGAGTTGCTCAATTCCGTAATCTCCCGCCCAACCCACGAGTCATGTAGAACGAATTCAGCCGTGCCCCGCCCAAAAATTGCACCCGCGGACCTGCGATTCCAAACGCTACGAAGTTGGCATACCTTTTGCTCTATGACCGGGTGACGGGGGTTATACATTTTCAGTGGGGGGCTTGTAATGGCATTTCCGCACACGCGGCCTGGGCGCACGCGCCGACTCAAGAGCATTGTATTTGTTACTTCGATTTCCCTGTCAGCGTGGTGTGCCGCACGGGCGGCGGACGAAACGCCGGCGGCGCCGGCTCCTGCTCCGGCCCAGCAAACAACGGGCTTATCGGAAGTGGTCGTAACTGCACAGTTCCGGGAACAATCGATACAGCAGACACCGCTCGCGATCTCCGCTATCTCCGGCGCGGATCTGACCAATCGCTCGGTCAATGACACGACCGGCCTGACGAACATCGCTCCAAACGTAAATCTCCTGCCGAGCGGCTCCTTCGGCGGCAAGACCGTGCGTGCGTTCATCCGCGGTGTGGGCCAGAGCGACTTCATCTTTTCCGAAGAGCCCGGCGTCGGCTTTTACATCGATGGCGTGTATCAAGGCACCGCTTACGGGACGCAGCTGGATCTGTTGGATCTGGATCGCGCCGAAGTGACCCGCGGTCCCCAGGGAACTCTGTTCGGCAAGAACGTCATTGGCGGTGCCATCAGCCTGATATCCAAAAAAGCCACCGGCGACGGCTCCGGCTATGTGGAAGGAACAACCGGCTCCTATAAACGCGTCGATTTGCGGGCTGCCTTCGATGTTTCGGTGATTCCAGACCAGCTGTTTCTTCGCGTCACCGGCGTAAGCAAACATCGGGACGGTTACGTGGATGTCATTGACTTTGCCTGCGCGAACCCGACTCTGACCGGGGCGGGGACCGCGCCTTACACGATCAAACCCTCGAACCCTCACAGCACGGAATGCAAAATCGGGGACGAGGGAAACACCAACCTGAACGCCGCACGCGCTGCCTTGCGCTGGCTGCCAATGGAAGGCTTCGAGAACAACCTGATTGCCGACTACACGGTCGACAACGGCTCCGGCGCCCCAGATACGCTGCTGGCAGTAATTCCGAAGGTGTTCACTGCATACAACCAGAAAGTATCGCTTCCGCTGTATGGCATTCCCTACGACAGCCGGTTTATCCCACCGAGCCGTTACCAGACCTACGCGACGTTCAACAGCCTGCCGTACGGGGTAAATTTCAAGAATATCAATTCGATGACGCAATACGGCATCGGCAATACCATCAACTGGAAGCTCACCGATTGGCTGTCTTTGGTCTCGATCACGGCTTATCGGGCCTACCACGGTGAGTTTGGGCGCGATTCCGATGCATCACCGATGGCAACAGATAGCACTTATGATGCGGTGTCGCATCATCAGTTTAGCCAGGAATTGCGTCTGAACGGCGCTCTATTCAACAAGTCTCTCGAGTGGACTACCGGACTGTATTTTCTCAACACGGCGGAGCGGGATGCGGGAACCGTGTTCGCCGACCTCTTCAATCTACGTTTTGCAATCAACGACCCCGCAGGAGTGAAGGACAAGGCTGGCTTCCTGCATCTGGTCTATCACGCTACCGACCAGCTGAATTTCACTGCCGGGGTGCGTTATACGAAGGAGAATAAAGGTTATACGTTCTCCCGCCAGGATATTCCGTTCGGCACCGCCACTTCGTTTTGGGGTCCCAACGGACTGTTGCAAAGCACTACGGAGC
>JALYIG010000391.1 GCA_030775885.1 Acidobacteriota bacterium
CAGTTGCGTATTGGAGTCGACGGCAGTGAAATTCGGAAGGACTCCCATGATACGGGAAGTCTGATGGAGTGTCACCTGGTTCGGGTCGATCGTCGTGGAACCGGGAGCTTCAGGAAGCTGTTTCTCAGGTCTTTTCGGGGTCTGCTCCGGTATCGCAATCCGAGAGGCACCACGTTCCTGGAGAACGAGGTCCGCAGGTACCGCCTGACACGCGGCACTTGTTCCAAGACCGCCGATCAGTATGATCGCCAGGGTAGCGAAGTTTTTCTTGAACATTGTCAACTCCACTATCGCTGCCATAGTTGTTAGATAGGACGCTACCCATGAGGTAATCGCACTTTTGCCAATCTGGTGCCTCCCTTGGAGTATCTTGCTCAGCGAAGGCACCGAGGCTTCGAGCAGCTCCCCACTCGCTGATTCGTCAGAGTTCTGTCCACTATTTTCATGAGACTCAAATATGCTGTTCAGCGTCTTGCTCCTTTCCTGCGGTTACAACGGCGTCCTGGACTCGTTGGATCGATCTGTCGCTTGTCGGAAACCAGTCATGATACGGCCAGCGGTGACGCGGCCATTCATGTACATCCGCCGTTTCGCCCCTCGCTGCTGAGGAGAGCAGACAGTTAGTAGGAGACCTACTCCTGTTTGGCCAACGGGGAGGAAGTAGAAGCAAGCTCGGACAAGAGTGGGCGGAGGTCGGATGATATCGGTGACGTCTTGGAGGCAGCCCTTTCTGAAAACGATTGAGTGATTTGCCGTTTAGCCTTAGACCTGGTGAACGCTGATTGTCCCACAGCAGCTACCGCCCGCATCTACAACCGGGAGACTCGTCGCGTTGTGTTCGTGCAGTTTACGCTTGGCTTCTTCAAGAGAGGCTTCCACGCCGCAGCATGCCGAGACTGGACTCATGATGTCAGCCACCTGTACCTCAGAAGGAGCGCGGCCCTCGGCAGCAACCTTGTGGACCACATCTCGTTCGGTAACGACTCCCACAAGTTTGCGAGTCTGCTTGTCTTCCACCACGGGGGAGCACCCGCATCCTGTGTCGCGCATAGAGTGCGAAGCATGCTGCGCCGTATCATTCGGAGTACAGCAGGATGCAGACTTCAACGGTTCCATCTTGTCGCTACAGCAACTCATTTTGTTTCCTCCGTCACTGCATGGTGAGATGCCGCTTTTGGTGCCAACAGCTTCTATCCCGTCCATTTCGCCCTGGCTTGAACCGGAGTTGAGTTCTGCGGGCAATCCGGGACGCATGGAAATGTTCCCAGATTTGCCGCCATCAGCAGGTCGCCCAACAAGCATCGGAAGCGTGCGTGATTGCGGCCATGGTCAATCCAGACCAGACCCGCCTCATCCGTTCGCAAATAGTCTTCTCGGGTGTCAACCATGGCCGATTTAGTCACACCACTTCAACCGAAACCGTTAGCCACTACCTCACAAAAAACCACCGATTTGCCCAAGATTGTGAATCTGTGGCGGACGGCTGTACCGAATGGCATTCGCAAACAACCGGAATCGGATTCTTCATTCTTCGCGGAAGCGGGGCTACTACAGACGCCCGCATTCAGTTTAGAGAGCATTCTTCTGCGCGGGTCCGAGTGCCGCAGGTAACAATTGGAACTCGGGTCAATATCGCAGGGACCTTCTAACGGGGGCAGACGCAATGCCAGAAATATTTGAGGAGGCCCACATATGTCTTTTCAGACGAAACCCACGTTCCGACATAGACATAATATGAGAGGCGAAACAGACTCCATCTGTTGCGAGTGTGTTTTGACAGTCGCTTCAGCGATAGATGAACATCAACTCACATCATCCGAGGAAGCGCATGTTTGCCATCCGTTTCGCGGCCTTGAGTTGAATCCTGACCAACTCGGTAGGTGGCTGACTAGCGCCAGTCACCATGCTCGGTAGATTGCCAAGAGCCTGCGGCCTAGTGACTACGCAGGCAGCTCGTCCCCGACCGATTCCGCGATGTAACTTGTCATTGCCTGGCTTAGTTGTGAATCAATCTCGTCCGCGATGGTCATAACGTCGTTCAGCAGAATGCTGAAGTCAATTTGTGCCAGATTTTTCTGCAGCGTATGGAAGACGCTGACTTGTACCATGCGTGACTCTTCCACCATCATTGAGGCGGTATACCCCTGATTACGCCGATTGACTCCGTGCTCCGCCGCAGCGGCTGATACCAGCTCTTTACTACCGATTGGTTTAGATGATCTAAGACGATGCACGAGATCGCGAAGGACCTGGGGCAGGTGGCCGGTGCGCTGTTCGTAAGTCAGAGAAACTGCCATGACTTTTTCGTCCTTCTGGATATGGCTAAACCAGTCCTTGATGGTGACCGAGCTCGTGCGCTCAAGGATGGTGGCGACGGTCTCGACCACGCGAGCAGGAGGAGGTCCGCTCGCCAGTCTCTCGTTGATCGCGCAAACCAGCGACGCTACATTTATCGGCTTCACCAGAATCTGATCGGCTTGCAGCAAGATGGCATGCGATGCGGCATCCATCTCCGGGAAGGCGCTGAACAGCATTGTGACGGCCTTTGGATTGGAGTGGCGCATCGCACTTACGACGGTCAAGCCGTCCCCCGCTCCGGGCATGTGGAGATCGCTGAGCAACACGTCATAGGTGCTTGAACTGATATGCTTCAGCGCCTCTGGCACGCTGGCTGCCGTGGTCACGTCGAATCCTTGTTCCTTCAATACCTCATACAGCATGGAACGGATAAGTTCGTCATCATCTACAAGTAGAAGCTTGGTAGCGGGCACAGGTCTCCTTCTTAGCGCTGCGACGAAGACTCGCCCACCCTTACCGTGGGCGAGTCTCGCGCGGCATAGCATCCAGCCTCTTCAAGGCCGTCTGCGTTCTAGTTTCTGGAAGGAAATACCTTGTAGGCATTTGGGCTGAAGAAGAATCCTCTACGGACCAGTCTTAGATAAGATGCCAAACAAGCGCCTCAGCGGGCACAGAATATGGATATTTAGATATGGCAATTGAATCTGCGGCCTGCACGAAATGATGGTCAATTTAGACCAATCCATTGCATCGTGTCTTTCACAGAAGGATCGAAATCCACTTGATGCTGCGCTGCGATAGCAGAGCGCACCACGACCATCGGAGCATCTCGTGCACATGATCTTTGGTTGAAACTCTGATGGAGATGCCCGTTAGGCATTGGGCTGAAGAATGTCCTCTACGCGCCAGCATCAATCATCTCAATCACACGAACTAAATCGGCGGCGAGCATTGAAACGTGATGACTGCATCACGCACAGTCATATCGCGGTGGAGCTTATTCGCTGCCATCTCACAGAGCATGCTTTCGAGCCTACTGCTTCAGAGTCTTTGTGTCTGGGCTCTGGCGGCCCTTGTAATTGCATGTCAGTACTGTGTTTTCTCGGTCCGATACTTTCAAGGCGCACACCGACCGCCGGTGCGATGGCCGGAATGATAGTATCCACGCTCTGCGAGATACGAAGAATCTGAGTCCGGCTGTTTGCGATTGCCGCTGGGTATGGTCGTCCGCCAAGAGTTGACGATCTTGGGTGAACGTGCTTCGCCAGTTTGACCGGTGTGTGGACCACGACAATGCCGTCGACGGGGCCTCTTTGGCGAGACGGGTTGGAGGCTGAGCGAGCTACGGAACTACTGTTGTCCTGCGGTCGCTTTGTGCCGAGTTTGAGCGTGGAAGAGTTCGGAGACTGTACGAACGAAATGCGCCGAGGACGGTTTGGCAGGGACACCACCATGGAGGATGGTCTCATACGGGACGTCGGCACCATAGTAAGTTCTGGTGTCGTCCATGTTCTGGTTGACGACGTCACCCGAGAGGTCGACGCCAGCGAATATCCCCTTGTTGCGTGAATATGATAGGAATCCAGCGTTGGCGAGCTCGGTAGTCGAAGCGCTCCCATTACGGCCTACAGGCCCGGCTGCAACCGACGCATCGCCGCCCAGCTTCAACTTGTCACGGAGAAGTCGCTCACCAGCTTCATGGGTCATTGCGACCAGCACCAAATCGGTCGATTCGCCGCCAATCTGGAAGCCGAAGCTCGCGCCCGTGAGCTGAATAAAGGTGGGTGCGCTCCAGCCGTGGCTGGTACGGCACGATACGACGCCTTGACCATACTGAGCTCCGACAATAAATGCCCCCTTCTTGAAACCTGGAACGACAGCCACGCAGGTGGCCTTTGCAGCGATGTCCTCGGGAATGCCCTTATCCGGGGTAGTCATCAACTCGTGAAGGACCATGTGGGCTGCCTCAATACGCGCGTCTAGCTTCTGCACATCGGCTGCGGATGCGCTGAGGGCCAGCGCACTGGTGACGCATAGTAGCTGAACAAACTTCCTGATCATCGGAATCTCCTGTGCCGCGAACGCCGCCGGTCTCTGATGCGATGCGGCGTATGGAGAGATTAGTTGTGCGGGGCTGAACGGAATGAAGTGAATTCGGGCGCAATTCTTGTTGTCAGTACAAGCCCATCTGACTTCTCATGGGCCTTGATCGTTGCCGAGTATGGAGTCGGCCACCGGAGCAGGATGCTTGGGTAGTCGACGGTGCGCAAGGTGGTCATTGGGGAAAATCAACGCGCGCTCTTCCCATTGAATCTAGCCCGATCAATCAGCGCGTGCGCTGAAAGATCTGTTGCCATCAGAGTCATACCAAGACACCACGTGGGCGAAAGGATCAAGTAATTTGTCTAATGGCGAATCTACCCACGATGACTGGAATTTGCGAGGCAGTCACGAGTATTCGGAGAGATCACATAGAAAAAAGGCCCCGGAGGGGGGCCAGAATTGGTGCGCCTTGTTACATTCCAATCGTAGCCAGGTCACGGTAGAATTACTGTCCCAAAGTGCTCAGTCAGAATGATCGATCTGAACTCATATCGACTCGGCAATGGCCTCAGCGTGTGTCGTCTGCAGATTCGGTGCTGTTCGCCTCCGTCCTTCTGCCTGAAGTGACTCTTGTTGCGGACGCTCATTACCGGCCTGAGGCTGTTCAAGAGGTGAAGATCTGAAGCGAATGCCCGTCTTACGAACGGGGTATGCAATTGAAGGCCAATGGCGCTCCGGTAGCCATTGGCCTTTTGCTTGTTCCACTCCGACCATTCGTCCACAAACGTCGCACTGGTATAGGCTCCATCGCAGGCTTGTTCGAGCCGTCTGCAATTCCTTCTGCGTCTCTTGGCTTAGCGCCCCGTCACACGGTTTAGAGGGAGTAGGCATCTCGCTCTATCTTTCCGGCAGCAAATTGCGCATCGGAAGCAAACTGTTGCGGTATGAGCCCCTTCACTTGCAGCCCATTCCTCAACGAGAGCAATGCGGCGCGGATTCGGCTCTTGACGGTCCCCAACGGGCATCCCGTCGCCACCGCGATCTCGCAATGGCTCATCTCTTCGAAGAAAAGTTATCCAATAGCGTCTGCTGTTCGATGCCAAGGGTGCTCCCAAC
>JALYIG010000392.1 GCA_030775885.1 Acidobacteriota bacterium
TGTGGCGTTCGTCATTCCGGCGGGTTACAGCTTTAACCTGGATGGCTCGACCCTGTACCTGGCGCTGGCAAGCATCTTTGTGGCGCAGGCGGCGGGACGCCACATGAGTTGGGGCGAGCAACTGCTGATGATGGCAACGCTGATTCTGACCAGCAAAGGGGTCGCCGGCGTTCCGCGAGCGACCCTGGTGGTGCTGCTGGGGACGGCGGCGACGTTCCATTTGCCGACGGAGCCGATCTTCGTCATCCTCGGGATCGACGCGCTGATGGACATGGCGCGGACCATGATCAACGTGGTGGGCAATTGTCTGGCCAGCGTGGTGATTGCGCAATGGGAGGGCCAGTTTGGCATCGCGCCACCCTCGCCGGTGGTGGTGGAAGGCATGGCGGAATAAGAGCGAATCGCGCGCAGAAGTTCTTGATTCCCTTCCGCCAAGCTCGCAGCCACGATACAATAGAACACGCGTCGCTTTCTGCGATTAGCCGATGTAGCTCAGTTGGTAGAGCAACTGATTCGTAATCAGTAGGTCAGCGGTTCAACTCCGCTCATCGGCTCCATTCCTTCCATGACTTACAGGTCCGATTCGACGCCAGTGTGACGTGGTTTGTGACGTCCAGGTGAACCAAGCACGACGCTAGTAGGGCGACTTGTGGGGCGGCGAATACTCTTCGCCAAACTTGTTCTTGTGGTGGTCCATCGGATCGGCGACGCTTTGGAGGCCTATTTCGTTGAGCCGCACGGGCGTGGCGCCGACCTGCACAATCCGTTCCGCATCGGCGGGGTTGGTGGGTTGGGCGACTTCGCTCCAGACGTGCACGCGGTAGCTGCCGGCGGGGACGCCGTGGATGACGATGGAACCATCCGCAGTGGAGACGGCATAGTAGGGCGTGCTGAGCGCGAGTACGATTGAGCCCATCTCCGGGTGGATGTTGCAAAAGATATAGGAGACGCCTTCCCTGTCGAAGTGCACGGCGCGGCTGGTTCCGGATTCGTAGAGGCCAAGGTCGAAGCGCTTGCCATTGAAGAGCGAGAAGACGTTGTGGAAGAAGGGGTCCTGGTTGGGGAAGTCGACGCTGGTCCCGGTGGGCACGACCAGCAGATGGGGCGTGAACATCTTGTCCTTTTGGACGAGACGGAAGGGACCGGGATGGCCTGTGGCAGCAGGGCGTCCGTCCGGCTGCACGGGGGCGAGCCAGACGACTACATCTGCGGAACTGGGACTGCCCTTGCCTTTGCTGGAGGCGTGCGGCTGGACCTGCACATGCGCGGTCACATCAACGCCCTGGCCCTGGGCGCACGCGGAGGCCAATACAAGGGGAGAGAGCGCGAGTCTGAGAAGAATCAAGCGTCGCTTGAATTGCACTGCTGCGGCCCCCTTCAAAATTGGTATCCGATGGAAAGTGTGTAGACGTCGAGTGTGCTGGACGAGCCAGTGATCGGCCAGCTCCAGACTCGGCGGTACTCGGGCGAGAAGACGATATAAGTCTTCGGGCGGAAGATGAGATTCGCGACGAACATTCTGTTTCTCGCCCGCAGTTGCGTTGGACTGGCGGTGGGTGACTGGACAACCGCGTGGAAGTCGCGCGCGAAACCGTCGTCCAGGCCGATGCTGAGGTTGGACTCAAAGGTCGGAGTGAAGATGGTTTTGAACTGCGTCCAGCCGCCGATGGCATTGAGACCATGGAGCACCGGTGCCCCTGTGACAGGGTTGGTTCCGGTGATCACGTCCTTGTAGACGCCTCCTCCGAGCCCTCCGATGGCCCGCCCGCGGTAGCCTTCGCCGCTGATTTGCATCCGATGACCGATGGGCAAGCGGAAGTCGAGCGTGCCAGCCCACGTATTGAGGGTCTCAGTTCCTTGATAACCCTGGTATCCGGGGTATGCCTGCCGGCTGTAGTAGCCGCCGATTCCAAGTTGCAGGCCATGGTCGGCATCCGAGCCGTAGGAGACGCGGGTCTCGTAGGCGGGCTGCTCAGAGAGTTCTGCGGGGCTGCTGGTGCGGAAGAGTTGGTTGGAATTGTATCCGGCAGCGGGGGAATCCCAGAGGCCGAGCTCAAGCTGCAGCCGGTTGCCGTCGTGGGTCGGAAAGCGGTGAGTGTAGCGAAGCTGCGGCCCCCAGGTCCACAGATTGCCCGCGCCTGCGAGTGAGGGCTCGGCGACCGTGGCGTAGGAGTCGGGCAAAAGAGGGGCGATGAGCGGCTGCACCATGCCAACCTGGATGGAGTCGTGCTGCCAATCAAGATTGATGCTGCCGGTGCGCATGCGGACGACGCCGGCGGAGGTTCCGTAGCCGGAGTAGGAGACATTGGAGAAAAAATCGAGGCTGACGTTCGCGGAGGTGCGCGCGCCGAAGATGCGGGGGCCATCGCCCTCGATGCCAAGGATGGTTTGGCGCAGGCCGGCACCGAGGTTGCCGTTGCCGGAGGTGCTGGTCGGACGGAGCGCGAAGGCGGGCAGGTCGGTGTTGTCGACGACTCCGCGATTGAGGTAACCGTTAAACAAGATGAGGCCGGTGAGGCGTACCGGATATTTCGATGCGCTTTCGACCTTGGTCTGGTCGTGAGTCTTGACGGCTGCTTCGAGTGCCTGCTCGCGCTCTTCAAGCGAGGAGACGGTGGAAGGTTCGGAGGCGGTCGGCTCGATGGCAGCGGTCGCTGTCGGGGGTGAGATCGTGCCTGCTGCGGCCATCTGCTGCTGGACTTCGAGCAGCTGCTGCTGGAGCAGTTGCATCTGGCGCTGAGATTGGTTGATCTGTTGCTGCGTGGCGGCGAGGGCTTCGGAGATAGCTGAGATTTTCTGCTCGAGAGTTGATGTCTGCGCCCCTGCTGCGGGTGGAGTGGGGGGTTGCTGCGCCGAGATATTGCGGGCGCTTGCGCTCAAGAGCAAGAAAACGGAAAGCGCATGACGGGTACATCTCCAGCAAGATTTGCTGACTCTAGCGGTCGATGCTGGGGGCGATATCGGCCTTCGAAATGAATACAGGTTAGACGACATGCAAGTTTTTCCTGTCTGCGGCTTCTCCGAGCGCACGCAAAGCCAATTTGTGTAGCGTAACCACGAAGATGCTGTGGCCGTCGGGCGAGTTCCGGAGCTCGATGTTCCCGCCGTGTTCCTGCGCGATCTGCTGCGCCAGCGTCAGGCCGAGACCGACTCCGCTCTCCTTGCCTTCACTTACGAAGGGGAGAAAGATTGTTTCACGAATGGAAGAAGGTACGCCGGGCCCGTTGTCGGTGACTTCGATGCGAAAGTTGTGTTCGTCTTCGACGAGGTGGATGGAGACGAGTGGGCAGTCTTTGCCGCGGCGGGCGGCCTGGCAGGCGTTGAGCAAGAGGTTGTAGACGGCGCGGCCTAACTTGGTCGAATCCATCCACCCCTCTCCGCTGGACTGGCCGTCGACAAGGATACGGACGTCGCGGGCCGCGGGATGAGAGCGCACCATCGCAACCGCTCGCTGCACAACGCCGGCGATTGAATCCTGCTCGGGGCGGAGGGCACGGCCGGTCTGGGTAAAGAGCAGCAGCGAGTCAAGCAGGTCGGTCATGCCCTGCACGGCGGTACCGACTTCGAGGAAGAGCTCCTCGCGCTCGGTTTGCGGGAGCGACTCGATGCTCATGAACTCGGCATTGGCATACATCGCGGAAAGATAGTGGCGGAGGTCGTGCGAGATGGAGCTGGCCATGCGGCCGATGGTGGCGAGGCGTTCGGAGTCGAGCAGATCGCTTTGGGTACGCTGGAGCTCGACGCGCATGCGCTCGAAAGCGCGGCTGAGCTCACGGATTTCTTCGACCCCATCTTCGCTGAGTTTGTAATCGAAATTGCCGAGGGCGAGCGCGCGAGTTCCTTCGACTAACGTCTGAATGGGACCGGTGAGGTTGTGGGAAATAGAGAGCAGCATAGCGCCGCCTGCGAGCATTGCGATGAGGACCAGGGTAAGGACCCAGCGATTGACATGGTTGACCAGGTAGGTCGCCTGCTCGAACGACTTGAGCACGATGAGCTGGGGCATGGCCGCGCCGGATGTTTGCAGGTTCGCGGCGCCGAGGGGCACAGATGCGGCGAGATAGTCCGCCTTGCCGAGCTGAATGTTGCGGCTTGCGGTGGGGGAGCGCACAAGTCCGGAGGCCTGAGTGACGAGCTGCTGCTCGAGCGCGGGCTGGAGGGTGCTGGCGACGATCTGGCCATCCACGGCGAACGTGACTTCGGCGGCCGCGGCTTCGCTGACCTGGCGTGCGACACGCTCATCGACAGCGTAGCCGATAGCGACATAGCCGAGCTGGCTGCCGTGTGCCTTGTCGCCGAAGACGAGCGGCTGGACGGAGATTTCGTAAAGGCGATGATCGAGGGCGAGCAGGACAGGCTGGTCGGGCCGGAGCATCCCGATGTCGAGCCTGGACTCGATGGCTGAGCGGTCCAGCGGCTGGTCGCGGTTGAAGGTGACGACGAGTTTTCCGCTGCGATCGATGAGCGCGAAGAAGTCGCTCCCGCTGACCTGCCAGAACTCAACTGCGCCATCGGCAATGGTGCGGGTGTCCGCGGTCATCAACGCCTTGAGGCTGGGGAGGTCCGCAAGCAACGACGATTCGCGGACCAGCAACTCGCGGCGCTGCAGTGCAAGGTTCTGGTAGGTCTGCACGGAGTGCTGGAGGTCTGACGCGAGGCTTGCGCTTACCTGCTGCTTGACGATGTTGCGCAGGATAAGAAGACTGACCGGAGTGACGCCGAAGCATAACAGAAGCAGCGGAATCAGCAGCGTGGTCCGCATGCGCAGCCGCTGGATCAGACGTGGGTTGCGCTCCACCATGGGCTAACCGCCGCCGACGAATTTATAGCCGATTCCGTGCATGGTGCGAAAGTGTACGGGATGGGCTGGGTCCGCCTCCAGCTTCTGGCGGAGTTTCATGACCTGGTTGTCGACGGTGCGCGTTGTCGGGTAGGAGGTGTAGCCCCAAACGTCGTTCAACAACTCCTCGCGCGTGATGACGCGCTCGGCGTGTTCCAGGAAAAACTTGAGCAGCTTGATTTCGTGCGCTGTGAGGACGACTGGGACGCCGTCCCTGGTGAATTCCATCGCGGAGAAGTCCGCGGATACTTTGCCAAATGCAACATGGCTGGCGGGCGATCCGGCAGGCTTCTGGGTACGGCGGATCGCGGCCTGTACACGGGCCATCAGCTCGCGGGGGCTGAATGGCTTCGTTACATAGTCGTCTGCGCCGAGTTCGAGCAGGAGAACTTTGTCGGCGACTTCGGAGACGGCGCTGAGCACTACGACCGGTGTATTCGGGGACCAGGACTTGATGCCCTTGCAGACGTCGCGGCCGGTCATGCCGGGTAACATGAGGTCCAGCACGACGCCATCGGGACGGAGAGTCTTGCAGGTGGCGAGGCCCTCCGCGCCATCGCCGGAAACGTGGACGGTATAGCCTTCCATCGTGAACTGGCGTTCCAGCGCCTTCTGGATGCGGGGGTCGTCTTCGACTACAAGAATCGTGCTCATCGGGGCCTCTCTCGCAGAGCCTTGAGGCAGCCCCTCGAGTCGTCCTCCATAGTGTGTCAGCTTCTCCGGAAGATGCAAGCCGGGAGTCGAACAAATGACAAGCTGATGACATCTCGCAGACAATGTCGACGAGCGTCGGACGATACGGGGGCGATGGTCAGCATCATACCGCGCCGGCGCCGCCGAGGATAGCGGCCAGCGTACGCAGGTCGTGAAGGGAGAGAAGGTCGATGCGATTTCGGTTGCGCTCAGCCGCCCGTCACGTGACTCCCGTACCCCCCGCACCACTCACTCTCCGCCCCTTTGCTCCGATGAACAACCCAGGCGGCAAAACTAATGGACTCACTCGATATACAGGCCTTCACCTACGAACAGCGACACGGCCTGCTCCCTGAACTCACCTCCGCCTTCTCCAACTCCGGCGGATGGATCACTGAGCGCAAGACCCTCTCTCCCACCAACATGACTTTCTGCGTCGAGATCCAGCTTCGTTCCATCCTTGACCTCTACGCCGCCATCCTTTCCACCGGGGTCGAACTGACCCGCACCGGACACAAAGCCCTCAGCGAGCTCTGCACCCGCCGCCAACACCACCACATTACCTGCGACCTCGGCCAGATCGTCACCATTCGCCTCGAAATCGCCTTTCTCGACGACATCACGCTGCACTCCCTGCTCGCCGCCGGCTCCGGCCTCGCTTGAGCCTCAACGGTCCGCAGCAGCCAGCGCAAGCCCGCTCGCCACCGACGTAAACTCGTTGCCGCTGCGCACCCGATCCTCGCCAAATCGCCGGCTGAAGATCCCGCGCACCGCCGGCACAAACGAACTTCCGCCCGTCAGAAATACCCGATCCACCTTACGCTCATCGACGCCCGAGTCCCGAAAGAGGCTGTCGATGCTCAGCTCAATCGCCTCCAACTCGCCCGCAATCCAGCCTTCAAACTCGACGCGCGTCACCGGTATCCGCAGATCCATGCTGCCATCGGCAAAGCGAAACACCGCCCGCTCCTCGTGCGACAGCTCAAACTTCACGTGCTGCACCGCCTGGTGAAGCTGATAGCCAAGGTCCTCATCGATCAAATCAATCAGCGCCTGGATCTTCTCTGGCTCGAGTGCGCGCAAATGCGCCGTCCGCAATATCTCCATCACGCCGCGCGTGCGCAGGAACGAAAGATAATGCCAGCGCTCCAGGTTCGAGTAGATCCACGCCGGGACCGCAGGCAGAAGCTTGTCCAGCGATCGCGCCTGCGAATCGAGCCCCAGGGCCGGAGACACCAGCTTGCGCACGATGCGCGCGTCGAACGCATCGCCCGCGAGCGCAACCCCGCTCTTGCCCAGCATGTCCGCCGCGGAACGCCCTCTGGCGCGGACGCCCGGGCCGACTCGCAGCAGCGAAAAGTCGCTGGTGCCGCCGCCAAAATCGCCAATCAGAATCAGCTCGTCGTGGTCCAGCCGCGATTCGTACGCGTATGCGGCGGCCACCGGCTCAAACTCAAAGTCCACCTGCTCAAATCCCGCCGTCGCAAATGCAGTGCGCAGCCGCGAGACCGCATAGGCATCGTCGTCCTCATTCTCCGCTCCGACGAAGCGCACCGGCCGACCCACCAGCGCCTGAGTAATCTCCGCTCCAAACTGCCGCTCCGCACTCTCGCGCAGGTCCGTCAGAATCTGTGAGATCAGCCGCTCCACGGTGTAGTGCCGGCCAAAGATACTTGTCCCGGTCAGCGTTTTGCTCGGCAAGTACGACTTCAGCGACTGGATCAGACGCCCCTTCTTTTCCGCCTGAAGGTAGTGCTCAATGGCCGCAGGTCCAGTCATCGAGTGGACGCGCCGCACACCGCTCGCATCCTTCGCCTGCTCCAGGTAGATCACCGACCGGAAGGATTGCGTCTGCCCGCCGCCGCCCGCAAACGACGCCAGTTCAACTCCGCGATCCGCCGTCACCAGCGCCAGCGAGCTATTGGTTGTGCCGAAGTCGATCCCGACCACGGGTGATTGGGATCGCCGCATCTATCCATTTTCGCAGCAACCGGTTTCGCGGCAACCAACTTGCACCTCCTCCATTTCAAAATTCCCGCACACGCGATGGTTATCTTGTTTTACGATCGCGGAATGCCCGTCGCCGTCACCTTACAGACTGTTCACCCCCGCAGATTGGTTGCGGTGCGGCGAGAAGTCGCGCCGGGCGCGGTTGGCGCGGCTTGGGGGCCAGCCTTAGACAAGGTATGGGAGTTCATTCGCAGCCAGCCGGGTCTGCGGAGCGATGGCCACAACATTTTCCTCTACCACCACCCGACGCAGCCTGCGTCGCCGATACTTTGCGAATTCGGTGTCCAGGTGGCGCGGACCTTTGAAGCCGCGGGCGAAGTCTATGCGACCGAAACGCCGGGCGGCCAGGCGGCCATCGCCGTGCACCGCGGCCCCTACAATCGCATGCACGAGACTCATGTCGCAATCCGAAAATGGATGGCGGACAATAAGCGGGAGTCCGCGGGAAAGTCGTGGGAGATATACGGAGATCCTACGCCGAATCCTGCCGATACTGAGACGACCGTCGTATACCTCTTGAAGTAGCATTCGCGCTTCGGGCAGGGCCGTTTAGAACTTAAACCGCAGCGCCATCTCCAGAATGCGCGGATCGAGTGCTGAGGTCACCTTCCCGTAATTCGCGTTCCCCAGTTGCGTGTTTGGATTGCCCGGATTGGTGTGGTTGAACGTATTGAACGCCTCCGCGCGGAACTCAAAGTAGTCCTTCTCGGTGATGTGGAACTCCTTGAACAGCGCCATGTTGAACAGCACTTGTCCGGGTCCGCGGATGATACCCGTCTGGGCGTTGCCATAGAAGCCCCAGCCTGCTGCCGGAGCCGTGCCGCACGGTCCCGGCGTGGTGCTTCCCGGGCAAGCGAAGGCCGACGTGTTGAACCACTGAGCGGTGGATGAGGTCTTCCACAACTTCGGCCCGTTGGTCGAGGTGCCTGCCAATTGGTCGGGCCGCGCCGCCAGCCCCTGACTGGTTTCGCTCAGCCCCGGCGACAACGACGTACCGCTGCGAAGCGTCGTAATGTCGTCGAATCTCCATCCGCCAAGCACCGTCTTCTCCAGCACGTTACCACTGTGGCGGAAGAACGGCAGTTGATACAGCAATGTGATCGACAGCGAATGAGGGAAGTTCAGGCTCTCCGTGTTCCCGTGATAGCGGCCCACGTGATACGGATCGATCACACCATTGCCGGCAAGATTGGTCGTATTGTGCGAATAGGTGTAAGCCACCGTGACGTTCAGCGAGTTCGCCACCGGATGCTTCACCTGAACTTCCAGCCCGTTCCACACCTGCCACAGCCGCGTGTAGATGGTGTTGATCGCGGCAAATCCCTGGTACGGCGCCCAGTAAGCCGCGTTGTCCGGCTTACCGGCGTTTGCCGGATTCGAATTGAGCAAAGGATTGAAGTCGTAGGTCACACCGCCTGAGGTGAAGGGCGCCGGCTGATTCTGGTTCCACGTGCCCACCAGGTGCTGGATCCGGCTGCCCGCGCCTACCACCGAGGCGACAAAGTTACCCGGGAACTGGTGCTGCACGCCCAGCGAGTAGCTGGCCACCGGCGACGCCTGAATATTCGGGTCCGTCGCATTCACCGCCTGCACGCTGACCGTATTGGCCGTGCCACCCGCCTTGGTAATGTCCCACGTGGTCGTCGATGGAAACACCAGGTTCGAGAGGTTCTGGCTGGTGAAGGCCGGCGGGTTCGCAATGCAGCCGAAGGAGCAGTCCTGATTGGTGAAGATGCGTGTGTAACTCTCGCCAAAACCGCCGCGCAGGCTGGTCTTACCATTGCCGAAGACGTCCCAGGCAAAGCCTCCATCCGGCGCGAAGTACCAGATGTGGTTGTTGGAGAAATTCACCGGCAGACCGGTCGCGGTGCCGCTGTTGAAGAGTAGCCCATTGCTGTAGGGTGTGCCCGGCGTGAGGTTGGTTGCGCCGCTGAACTCGTTTACTGTCGGCGCGAGCGCTGGATTGTAGGCCGATGGCAGGAAGTTAGTCTCGGAGTTCGGCGCGCCATAGGGCAAAGGCAAGTGGTACATTCGCAGACCCAGCGTCAGGGTTAGCGCTTTGTTGAACTGGTACCGGTCCTCCACATAAGGCGACCAGCTAAAGGCGTGGATCGCGCCATGAGGAGCCTGGCTGGTCTCGGCAAAAGTGCCGACATAGCCCAACAGCATGTCCGCAACTCCGTCGTCCTGGGTGCACTGCGTCGGCGTCAGCGCGCCGGGGATGGTGGTGCTGCACTGCGCCGTAGCCGCCTTCTGCGCGGCCGTCGGCTGCGTCGAGTTGCCGTTGAACGTGAAACTCCCGTTCGTCTGCTGGCCCGAAACCTGCCGCTTGGTGTTGAAGACAAATGTCACACCCGCCGTCAGGTAGTGCTTGCCCTTTAGCCAGCTCCAGTTATCGCCGACCGTGTTGTCGAGATCGGACGCATGCGGAATCGGCCGTGCTGCCTGGATACCCTGGCCTGCAAGTCCGCCAGCCAGGACCACCACCGGAGTCCGGCTGGCATAGGTTGCGTTGGGATAGAACAGCGTCTCGGAAAAATTCGGAACCTGACTCACGTCTGTCTTTCCCACCAGCGTCAGGTTCAGCAGGAAGATATTCATCGCGATGCTGGTGGTGTTGATCATGTTCGGCGACAAGGTCTGCGTCAGAGACACCTGGGCCAGCTTGTTGTTGGTAAAGTCCGTCTCCGAGCTGATCGGAGTCGTCCCCGGGCTCTCTACATTCTGCGCGAACTTCTGGTACTCCTGGAAATACTCAGCCAGCAGGTGATAGCTCGGCGTGAAGTAGTGATCGACCTTGATCTCGTCGTCCCGCTGATAGGTCGTCACTGTCTGATTGTTGATGTAGTTCAGAGCGCTGCCGGGGATCGCATAATTCGGCGCGGGATAGAGCGCCTTCAGGTACGCCTGCGAACTGGTGTTAAGTCTCGCGCTGGGAACCTGGTAGAACGTGCCCGTCTGTCCGTTGCAACTGGGCACGGTCGGAAACAGCAGCCCGGTCGCCGGATCCTTGATCGGAGAGGCAAAGCAGCCGGCGATCTGGTTGGCCGTGGGAATCTGGCTGGTGTTCTGGCTGGGTACATGCAGAACCACATACGACTCGTCCCAGAAGAAGAAAGTCTTCTGCCGATTGGTATTGTAAACATGCGGAAGGAACACCGGACCGCCCACGTTGAAGCCAAAAATATTCTGCTTGTAGGGCGGGATCGTCGTGGAGTAGTAGTTCCTCGCATTCAGAGCGTCGTTGCGCAGGAACTCCCACGCCGTGCCGTGAAGACTCCGCGTGCCGCTTTTGGTCTGCATCAAAATCACCGAAGAGCCCAGCAGCGAATACTGCGCGGAGAAGTTGTCCTGCAGCACGCGCACCTCTTCCAGCGAGTCCGGGTTCGGGATCACCGACTGCTGGGTCATGTTGCCCGTATTCTCGTTCCAAACCCCGTCCAGTGCATAGAAACTGCGTCCCACCGCCATCCCGTTCACCGAGAGCTGGCTGTTGGTGGAGCGACCGCCCGTCGTCATCGCCGAGCCCTGCTGCAAATTGGTCACGCCCGGCAGAAGTCCCGCCAGCGCCTGGTAGTTGCGTCCGTTCATCGGCAGCGAGCTCACCTGTTCGCCCGAGATATACGCCGAATTCTCCGGAGTCGACAACTCAACATCGCTCGAAGTCGCGCCCACGGTAACGGTCTCCGTCGCTGTGCCAATCGACAGCGCCGTATTCACGGTGGCGGTCTCGGCCGGGTGCAATTCAACGCCAGTCACGGTGTAGCTCTTAAACCCCGCCATCGTAATACTGACCGAGTAGGTGGACACGGTAAGATTCGGCACCACGTAACCGCCGTTCCCATTGGTCTGGGTCACCGATTGCACCTTGGTGGCATCGTCAGTGACGGTCACCGTGGCGCCTGGAACCACCGCTCCCGAGACGTCCGTCACCGTTCCGGTAATTGTGGCTCTCGTGGAAAGCTGCGCATTTAAAACAGAATTGGGAAACAGCAGCGCCAGCGCGAAAAGCCACGCGATGGCCAGGAAACGTCGAAGTGGGGACATTTTTTCTCCTCGTTTAGGTCGAACTCAGACTTGTTCTTCGATCTTGGACTTTGCGTATCTCGTTCTCGGACTTGGTTATCGAACTTGAGATGGCGGGCCGGGCAATTGGCGCGTGAACCATAAAGCAGGCTTGCAAATAGAAAGTGTTTCGAAGCGGAAATGTAGTCGCCTTTGCAGAGCCCTGTCAAGCCCAATTACGTTATCGTTGACTGTCATTTATTTCAACGAGTTCGCTGAGTAAAGTGACGAAGCTTTTCTGATGCCCTGGGAACCCGGATCGCGACCGCGCAAGCTCCAGGCCAGGCATCGCCCGGTCGTTCCGCCGGTCCAATTCGCGGCACCCGTTCGAGGCCGCCTGCGTGACAAACATCGCATACAAAATCTGCGCATAGTTGACCGCACCGCCGCGAAGCCGGAGAATCAAGGTGACAAGCTTTTCCATCCACCCAGGCCCTGCGCCTGCTCTTCCCACTCAGAGGTCGCCATGCTCGCCTACGCCGTTCTTCTTCTCGCCGTCTTCAGCCGCTTCCTCCCCCACCTCGTCCACGCGACAGCCTGGAACTTCACCGCCATCGGCGGCGGCCTGCTCTTCTTCGGATCTCGCATGGGCTCGGCCGACGCCCGCGGCTTCACCCGCAGTTCCGCCCTCAAACTCGGATCCGCCCTCGCCGTCCTCATGGCCACCGATTACTGTCTCACCGTCTTCGCCTATGGCTACGCCTTCCACGTCTCTGCGTACGTCGTCACGTGGCTCTGGTACGCGGCAGTCTGCCTCATCGGCCTCGGCCTGCTGCAGAAGCCCAGCATCCTGCGGGTCGGCGCCGGAGCTCTCGCCTCAGCGACATCCTTCTTCTTGCTCTCGAACTTCATGGTCTGGGCCGGCGCCGGAATGATCGCCATGTATCCCCGTTCGCTCGCCGGACTCGCTGCCTGCTACACCGCCGCGATGCCCTTCTACCGCAACGACCTGGTCTCCACCGCCATCACCGCCGGAGCCCTCTTCGGCCTGCCCGTCCTGGCCGCCAAAATTGCCGAAAGCATGCAAGCGGCCAACCAGCCGCTGGCGTAGGTTCGAGGTTCGAAGGCTGCCCTCTGTTGGGCGGCTCATTTCAGAATTCAATACTGATACCGACCGTCCTCGCCCCTGATATCCGACCTCGAACCTCGAACCTGGTAACTCGAACCTAAGTAATAAGAGTCGAATCGTCGGTCTCGGCGGCTTCTTCCATCTCCGGCGTCTCTTCGATCGGCAGCGGCGTTCCTCCCCGTCCTGCGAACATCTTGCGCAGCACATACATCAGCAGCCAAACCGCCAGCACGCCCACCAGGCCCAGCGTCAGCCCGGGATGCTCGTGAATTGCATCATGGATTGCATGCACGACGCCTGGACCGAAGAAGATCGTGATCAGCGCGAACATCAGGAATTGGACCAGCTTACCCAGAAAGATCGCCAGCACGAACGGCAGGGGCTTCATCTCAAACACGCCAGCCCCAA
>JALYIG010000393.1 GCA_030775885.1 Acidobacteriota bacterium
GCCATGATGGTAAGAAATCTGAGTTGCATTTCTGCGCTCTGCTGCTGAGGAGAAGCCACCGGAGCGGCCGGGCGCGAGTCCTGTTGGTCCATCGGGAGCGCGAGCGGGCTGGTGGCAAAGCCGGCGGCAGCGGCCGAATTCTCGATGAGAGCCGGCCTGAGACCCTCGGCTACCATCTTGCGAGCTTCCTGAACATAGGTTTCGAGCACCCGGGCGACAAAGAAGCCGGGCGAGTCGGCAACGACGATCGGCGTCTTCCCGAGCTGCCCTGCGTATTCCAACGCTTGGGCGAGCGTGGCATCGCTGGTGGCCGGCCCGGGCACGACTTCGACCAGCGAGACCGTCTCAAGCGGCGCAAAGAAATTCAGGCCGATAAAATTCCCGGGACGCGCTGCTGACTTTGCCAGTGTCGCGACCGACAGTGACGAGGTCACTGAGGCCAGCAGCGTCGAGCTGGAAATGATCGTGGAGGCGCGGCCGATCGCCCGTGTTTTGTCTTCGAGCTGTTCCGAAGCGGCCTCAATCACGAGATCGGCCTCGTCGAGTGCTCCCTCTGCGACCGCGGCGATCCCGGCCTGTGTGTTGATCGATGCAAGCTCTTTGGCAACGGCAGCGGTACCAACGATACCTACCTTTGAAAACCGTCGCCTGCCTGACCCCTTCGAACCGGCCGCTCGCTTATCCGCAAGGCCCTTGTTGACGAATAGTGTGCGCATGAGGTTTCGCGCTACTGGGTCTGCCAGCAGCTTGCCGAAGTATTTACTCTCGATCCGCAGTCCGGCCTCGATGCCGACCTGCGTTCCCTCGAACACAGAGGACAGGATCGCCAGGGGCGCCGGATAGTGGGTGCCGTTTGCGGCGAGAATCCGAGCGGTACCGGCGATGAAGGATTCTCCTGCATGGGCGGCGAGCGGCCCGACGCCTTCAGGCACTTTGAAACCTTTCATATCCCAAGGCTGCACGGGGCTCGGCTGCGAAAGCAACCAACGCCTTGCGGCTTCGATGAGTTGATCGGCGGGCGCAACAGCATCGACGATTCCGACATCCTTGGCCGCCTCGGGAGTGATGGTCTTGCCGCTCAGCAGCAGGGGTAGAGCCGCTGGAATACCGATCAACCGGGGAAGCCGCTGCGTACCGCCTGCGCCTGGCAGCAGTCCAACCTTGACCTCGGGAAGGCCGAGCCGCACATTCTGAGCGTCGCTCAGCACTCGATAATGGCAGGCCAGGCACAATTCGAGTCCGCCGCCGAGTGCGACACCAGTAATCGCTGCGGCGATCGGTGTACCGCAAGTCTCCAACTTGCGGTACACCCTGGAGATCTCGCGAGACCTGTTCGCGCCATCGGCCGCCGTGAATCCTGAATCAAAGGCGCGCGCGAGCTCTGTCAGGTCGCCGCCCGCCAGAAAGCCGCTGGATTTGCCCGAAGTGAGGATCGCGCCGCGGATCGTGTCCGTCGACCCGATCAATTCCACTGCCCGTGACAGATCATCGATCAGCGCTGCCGTCAGCACGTTCATGGAACGCTGCGGAACATCGATTGAGACCAGGGCGATTCCACTCACATCGACCTCAAATCGAAGCGAGCTGAACTGGCACGACATCCTAAAGGCGCTCCAGGATTGTGGCTGTCCCCATCCCCGCGCCGACACATAGCGTGCAAAGCGCGGTGGTCTTGCCAGTGCGCTCCAACTCATCGAGCGCGGTTCCTACGAGCATCGCGCCGGTCGCGCCAAGCGGGTGGCCCAGTGCGATCGCACCGCCATTCACGTTGACGATCTCGTGCGAAACGCCGATGGCCTGCATGAAACGCAGTACCACCGATGCAAACGCCTCGTTCACTTCGAACAGATCGATGTCCGCCACTGTCATGCCGGCCAGCTTCAAGACCTTTTGAGTTACGAGGGCGGGGCCGGTCAGCATGATGCACGGCTCCGAGCCGATCGATGCGAACGCACGGATGCGCGCCCTGGGCTTGAGCGCAGACTGCCTTCCAAACTCCGCATTGCCCAGCAACACTACACAGGCTCCATCGACGATACCGCTGGAGTTTCCCGCGGTATGAACGTGATTGATTGCCTCGATCTGCGGATATCGGCGGCGCGCGACCGCATCGAACCCCGCTTTTTGCCCGATCGACTCGAAGGCGGGACGCAGTTGCGAAAGATCTTTCAGGGTGGTGGAAGGGCGCAGATGCTCATCGCGGTCGAGCACGATCTCGCCGATTACATCCCGGACCGGTGTGATGGATGGGCCGAATCGGTTTTCCTGCCAGGCCCGCGCGGCGCGGCGCTGGCTTTCGAGCGCGTACCGGTCCACGTCTTCGCGGGAGTATCCATGTAACGTGGCGATCAAATCGGCCCCGACCCCTTGCGGAACGAAACTCACCCTCGAGGCGAACGCGGGGTCCGCCGGCCAAGCCCCGCCATCCGAACCGATGGGGATGCGTGACATCGATTCGACACCGCCGCCGATCACAGCGGCGGACTGGCCCGCCATGACTTTCGCAGCCGCGTTGTTTACAGCTTCGAGACCGGAAGCGCAAAAGCGGTTCACCTGGACTCCCGGGACGCCATCCCCGAACCCGGCGTTCAGAGCCGCCGCTCGAGGCAGCACAGACCCCTGCTCGCCGACGGGCGAGACGATGCCCATGACGACATCATCGATCAGCGAAGTGTCCAGGTCGCCGCGGCTACGCAGGCCCTGCAGCACCTGGGTTGCGAGCTGAAGCGGCGTAATCTCGTTGAGCGCGCCATCTGCGCGGCCGCGGCCGCGTGGAGTGCGAGTGTGATCGTAAATGTAAGCGTCTACCATGTCAGGACAACATGCAGGCCGGTTTGCGGAACGCCCGCATTGGCCGTTGCAGACGGTGGCCGTTGAGCTGCTATTGCTTTTGCTTGCCCTGAGCCCGAGGCCATCGGCTTACCCCCAAAACCCGACATGTTGGAGCGGCAGCGACGCCACTGCAGAGGCATCGTGCACTTCTCGAAGAATCCGCAGGCTGACAGCCTGCTCTTGAATCCTAGCACCCGAAAGTCGCGCCGGGATAATTGAAAAATCGAATTCTTGTCATAGCCGCCGTCTGTACCGAACGAAGTCGTATGGCATAGAAAATAACTATGACGAGCATATTGATCTTTCAATTTTACTATATCTCGCAACGGGCGTTACGATGCCGCCGCGCAGCTTTGGGGGCTGCGGATGCAAAGGCTAGATCCGGGGGGAATCTGATGAAAGCCGCCATTCGAAGCGGGCGTTACGCGCCATCAACCGCAATCACTCAAGCGCAAAACAGCTCCGCAGGTGCGGGCGCGTGGCTTCGCCGGTCAGCACTAGCCGCGACGGCGCTCATGTGCGGACTACTCGCAGAAAATATCGCGATGGCGCAGGCTGAGTCTTCTGCCGCGCCGGCCTTGCCCACTGAGAACTTTGCGCTGCAGGAAGTGATTGTCACCGCGCAGAAGCGTCAGCAAAGTATAAACGACGTGCCGATGACAATTACCTCGGTGGACAGCGGGACCCTGCAGCGCCAGCAGATCAACTCCCTTGCGGATCTGGCGCAGGTTGTGCCCGGCCTGTCATACACGACCACCAAGGACGGCAATCCCGTCTACACGATCCGGGGCGTCGGCTTCTACGATCAGTCTTTGGCCGCGTATCCCGCTGTCAGTGTGTACGTCGATGAGAATCCGCTTCCCTTTCCGATACTGTCGAGCCATTCGCAATTCGACATCGACCGGGTAGAGGTGCTGAAGGGTCCTCAGGGGACACTGTTTGGGTCCAACTCCACCGGCGGAGCGATCAACTATATCGCATCCAAGCCCACGAAGAACCTTGATGCCGGCGCAGATCTCACATACGGCAGATTCAACGCTACGTATGTCGACGCGCACGTGAGCGGACCCTTGACCGACGTGATCGCATCGCGCGTTGCCGTCCGCGTCGAGCGTGCCGACGGCTGGCAAACGAGCAATTCGCAGCCGGACAGGAAAAACGGAAAAGTCCAGAATTTCATGGTCCGACTTCTGACCGACTATGCTCCAAGCGAGGCCGCAACGTTCGAGCTCTCATTGACTGCATGGAAGGACAAGAGCCAGACGCAGGCGCCCCAGTTCATCGGTTTACAGACGGGTGAGCCTGTACAGTTCCTCAGTCCGTACCTCAGGGCGGCCGCTTTCTCGCCCCTGACCGACCGCGCGGCCGACTGGACCCCCGGCATCCCGCACAGGAACAACAATTTTTTCCAGGGGGCCTTGCGCGCCAACATCGCGATCGCACCGGATGTGACACTGACCTCGCTGACGTCGTTCATCAAGTATAACCAGCATCAGGGGCAGGACCTGGATGCGCTGCCCATCTCATCGCTGGATTTTACGCAGGACTACGGCAGCATCAAAACAATCACGCAGGAGCTTCGCCTCGCGAATGGGGGCGATGGGGCACTGCGCTGGCTGGTTGGCGGCAACTTCGAGCACAGCAATGTGTACGAGGATCTGCACCTGTACTTCCCAGAGAGCTCCACGTTCTATCAACTGGGCTCGATCGGTTATCCGGCGACTGAAGACCACTTCGGGAGCACCCAGTCGATGCGCAATTGGGCCATCTTCACTTCGGAGGAGTACAGCCTCTCGCCGTCGGTCCTCTTCAAGGCGGGAGCCCGCTACACGCACAGCGAGCGACGCGCAAGCGAATGCAACGCAGACGATCAGCCGCCGTACTGGACGGGTCGATTCTTTTATGACGTCCTCGCAGGCGGTGTTGCGGGCTCTTACCCGGGCAACGCATGCTTCGCAATAAACAACATTGCCGCAGCCCAGCATACTGATCCGACCCCCGTCGGGTTCCCTGGGGAGTTCCGCGGCGAACAGACCGAACACAATATTTCCTGGACCCTGGGGCCCCAATGGAAACCCAACCGGAACACGCTCACGTACCTGACGGTCTCGAAGGGGTACAAGGCTGGAAGCTATCCGACCCTTGGCGGATCCACCTTTGTCCAGTACCTTCCGGTCACGCAGGAATCGGTGCTGGCGTACGAGGTGGGAGCGAAACTCACCCTCGCGCAGGGGCGCGCTCAATTGAACGCTGCGCTGTTCTACTACGATTATAAGAACAAGCAGTTGCTCTCGAAGGTGATCGATCCCACTTTCGGGATCCTGGATGCGCTGCAGAATATCCCAAAGAGCTCCATTCGCGGCGCGGAGCTTGGACTGGTCGTCAGGCCGATCGAGGCTCTGACGGTCAATTTCGATGCCACTTATATGCGAGGCCGCATCGATAGTTTCACCGGCTTCAACAGCGCAGGTGTCAAGTCCACCTTTGACGGCACAAGGATGCCGCAGACACCTAACCTGCAGTTGGCGGCCGATGCGGAGTTCCGGTTCCCCGCATTCGGAAACTACGAAGCGTTCGTTGGAGGCGGCGCATCATACCGATCGTCCACTGTCTCGATAATCGGCGGCGACATTACGCCGACGGACTACCGCGGCGAGGTGGGTACTCCTTATGCGGTCAGCGGCTACACGCTCGTGAATTTGCGCGCGGGGTTGACGAGCACGGACGGGCGCTGGAGGTATGAGGTCTGGGGCAAGAATGTCTTCGACAAATATTACTGGTTTGACACGCTGCAGACGACCGGCGACACAGTCAGCCGGTATGCGGGCTTCCCGGCGAGCTATGGTGTGACTGTCGGATACTCGTTCAAGTAATCGGCAGAGGACTCTGTTGCGTGGTTACGGGCAGCAGCGTTAACCTTCAAATGAGGCATGACC
>JALYIG010000394.1 GCA_030775885.1 Acidobacteriota bacterium
AACGGGAACGCCGAATATCGCGTCCTGCTCAAGGACGGCAAAGCCGTCAAGGTCGAGCCCACCGGCACCAAGTCGATCCCAGGTGCTGAAACTATGATCAGTAAGGCCAGCTTCACCAACTACTTTCCCACCGGCACCCCGACCGCCCTTGTCCGCATCGCCTACGTCAACTGCCATTCCAAGGTCTGCGAACTCCTGTTTGAACCCTAATGTGGACGGCGGGCGAGCATTCTCGGCTCGTGAACCCTCAGCTTGCGTGGAGGACTTTGAGCCGAGTCTGCGCTAGTACCCAGGGATCCGTTGGATCGACCGTCGTCGCCTCCGGTTTAGTGACCTTGCGGTAGGCGGTGATGGCCGCATCTTCTGCACCGAACTGCTCGTAGATCGAGCCGAAGCCGAGCCAGACTGCGGAGCTGGGCTCTGCCAGGTTTGCAGCCACCATGCCGTCGAGGAGCAGTTGACGCGCCTCTATTGCCGGTCAGGTAAAGACGCATAGCACCGCATTGACCAGGAACTCCGTAGCCGGGATCACACCCCTCCATGGGCAACCGCACGCGCAGTTAGGTTCTGCGGTTGAGGAAGTCGGCTACGTCTTCTACGGCTGAAGACCAACGTCGGTTGCACTGGACCAGCCCCAACTTATTCAAACTCGCCGAGCTGAGGGCGGTCGATGTACGCCAGTTACATATCGGAACAGCGCCGCAGCGGTGATGTGTAACCAGCAAATCGGCTAATCCATGAAAGGAGGTGATTTTCTTCGGCTTCTTGGAGTTGATATACGCCGTTGAGCGCTAAGGCCGGGTATTCACCTTAAGAGAGTTAATTTGTGGCTCCCAAGGAGATGAACATGACAAAACCCATGACCGCTGTGGACACACGCGTGCTTCCAAGCCCACGCATGACCCTGGAACAGGCCCGTGAGCAGCTTATCTTTACAACTAGCCATCAGCGGCTCGACGAGATCATGGAGATGCTCTGGGATCTCGGTACCGCGGACTGGCTAACCATCCTGGGTGAGAACTGGACATCCTGCGATTACATCGCACCTTACCGGGACAAGCTTCGCAAATGGCTGGGCAGCGAAGGCCCAATCATGGAGATGATGACACCGACGGAGCAGGCGGCCTACGCCGCGCTGCCTGAAATCGTAACGGTCTATCGCGGTTGCGGCCCTTCCAACTTACGGGGCGCGTCTTGGAGCTTGGATCGTGACGTAGCCAACGAGTTTCCCTCCTTTGCGCGTTATCGGACGGACGTGCCTGTAGTAGTGACGGCGCGGGTCCGCAAGAGCCACATCCTGGCGGTTAAGCTCGACCGGGAGGAGGCCGAGGTCATCACGTTCTCCGCCCGGGCGATTAAGACTGAACCAGCCACACCTCCTGCACTCCCCGTGACCCACCACCTTGACGTATAAAGGCCCCCTCGACCCCTTGTGCCCAACCTGCGGTGCCCAAGCTCGCAACCGCCCTTCCAGGACCAAGCGACCAACCCAGTCAGCTCGTTGCCATCGTCATAGCCCCCGCAGGACGCTCTCACCGGTCGTACCGACCCTAATTGCTACATCAGGACTTCCAATCCCCTTAGTTAGGTAGAGGCTATTTTCAATCGCCTCGTTTGCCCCGGAGATCACCATGGAAGCAACCACCGCATTAGCCGCCCCCGCCCACGCACAGAACCCGACCGCGCTGACCGCCGCCCACACCCCGCCCGCAGTTCCGGTGCACATCGCCCAGGCCGCACAGTCCGTAGAGATAGCAGTGGCCGCGCTGCCCGCAATAGATGTGACAGCGCCCGAGACGGCACCGCCTGCCGCACCCGCCACAGCCCCCGCCGTGGTTGATCCCGTTCAAGATGTGGCTGGCGACGTTACGGTGGATGACAACGGCCAGACGTCCGCATCGATCGACCTGGAAGCCGAGGCAAGACTTTCTGCGCAGATCACGAGGTTGTACGTCGAACAGAGGAACGGTAAGGCCAGCATGAAGCGGACTCGTGCCGAGTTAAGGGCGTTGAAGCTTGAGTTGAGCGCTAAGTTGCACCTGATGAAATCAATGCTTGTTGGCACCGGTCGGGGCGGTGGATGGGCATCCTATCTCCGTGCCCAGCACCTTCCGCTCAGCAGTGCTGACCGCCTTGTAGCCGAGCATGAGGCGACATTGGCTCCTACTACAAAGAAAGTCCTCACTGAGGATATTCCCAAGGCCAGGATCGAAGAAGTCCAGGTGATGGCCAGGAAGATGGCGGCCAAACTCAACGGCATACTGACGAGTCAAGAGCTGCTTTACGCGTTTGCGCGTGAGTTGGTGTGGAACATCGAAGTTGCGGAGGCCTGGTATACCGACTCGGGATTTGAAATTCCAAAGATCGGGTCGGATGATGCTCCCTGCGTCGATGTGCCCGTTGCCGAGCTGGCAGACCCCGCACCGGCTGCATAACCGTCGTGGCCAGTCCCACGCTGAGGAGCCTTCCCATGGAGAACAATCAAGAGACGCCGCCCGCAGAACCCAGCCTCGCCGTGCTGGAAATCCGGGTTCGATTTGCTCAGCTCGACAAGGTTGACCCGATTTTGGTAGCGATCGCCGCGATCGTCAAGGCGGTCGGGCCGAAATCCTGTGGATGAGGTGGGCAGCCTTGCCTTCGCCATCGTCGGGATGAATCGGAGCCGCAGGCCGGGCAAGGTGTGCCCGGCGCGGGGCGGCGTGGCTGTCCGTTCCACCGCCATCCGTGCACCAATCGGCTCCGGAGCGGTGTTCACCGCGTGCCCGCCACCATGTCCACGAGAGGCGCATCAGACGCCGCCTTGCCCGTACCACCTCGGCCATCTTGGCGTCGCACCACACCACCCAGACAGTTATCGAGTAGGGCTCGACGCAACCCCATGCGTCGACCTGTTTCACAGTGTTAGCTTCGTCAGATGGCTACACGGTGTTTGTTTTGCGACAACAACGCTGTCAGAGGGAACACCCGCAGTCGTCGTCGCGTCTTGAATTGACGTTCGCCGCTATGGGCGAATAATAGGCGATCCGCTGTGGAACGGCTGCGGTCAGTCAAAACGAAATTGGAAACTGCCCCACTTCGTTCTCTGCCTTCAGCTCCAGATATGGATGGAAGGCCTGGTGAATCGAATATCGATTCGCTTTGGTCGCCCTCGCTGTCTTCCGGGCCATGATTGCCAGCTTCGGCTTCTGCTCCCGCTCATAGGCAAATGTGAATCGACCGGGCGTTACCTCGTACGACAGAAAGCTGAGGTCCTGGAGTAGATCGATGACGAACGCAGCATTTGTAATGCCTAGGCCCGCCTCCGCCAACGCGGTTCTGACGTCGTCATCCGTCAACGTGGTCGGGCCACCGAAGAGCTGGTACATAAATTCCTGGAGTGACCTGAACTGGGGGGTGCCCTCGGTCATCAAGGAGTAAAACGCGAAGCTCGAATACTGCTCTAGGCCTGACCGCACGTCGACATCTTCGACTTTGGTATGCCCACGGTTGATCGCAAACTGAAGACTGGATCGAACCAGGTAAATCAGGTCGCGTGGCCGTGGAAACACTGCCTGAACCAGGAAGTCACGCGTCGCTATACCCTTCACCGTCTCAACGAAGTATTTGTCCCAAGCCTCTTTTCCATCGACGAGCGACCGATCCGAGATGCTGATACGTTTCTCGATCACGCGCATGAGCAGGGCAGGATCATCCCACTCGATCTTCCGAACGGGCAGCTTGTCCGGCTCCCGAGCGTATGAGATAGTGGCGGCGTATATATCGCTCCGGATGAAGATGGTCATCATCACTTCCAAGCGACGGCTGCCGAGCGATGACTTCTTGAAGTCCTCAGCGATCCGAACACCGACACTGAGAAGGCCGAACAGCAGCTCGCTGACCAGCTGGATATTCGATCGTGGCGTCCAGTTTTTGTCCAGGTTGTCAACGAGCACGGAGACGGCGTTCACCTTTTCCAGTGCCCCAAGCAGCAAGTCGCGCAGGCGATTGAGTACCAGCTTATGGACGCCTTCGCTGATCTTGTTCTTAACGTCTTGACCATCGCTAATGGACGACAGGCGGCCAACCAGGTTCTCCATCCGGGTGGAGAATTCTGGCAAGATGAGATCCGTGTTTGACTCGACGTATCGAGTAAGCGCTTCCTCCGCATCCGAACGCCCGACGAAGTCCGGCTTGGCGCTGATCGTCTCGTAGACGCTTCTTGCCAGCTCGGTGTAAATGAGACATTTCCAGAAGCTCTCTACCAGGAACCCCTTCTCTGATACGGTAAACTGCTTCTGGAGGAGTGCCAGCAGGCCATCCAGTTCGTAGTCCACGGGCTTGATGACGCAGATATGATTCCGAGGGTCATCGCTCAGCTCATCGACCACCTTTAGAAGTGTGGCCGTCTTTCCGGCCCCCTTCCGGCCAACAAAGATTGAATGCTGGCCGTTCAATGCCTCGGCATACGCTGAGGTGGGGATGAAATACTCCGGGAACTTCTCCGGTTCAAATTCTGCGATCGGGTCGCCGATGTTCAAGGCGAGAAGGCCACCGTGGGCCGCTACAGCGTGCGTGTAAATGGACTTGTGCTTGACCTGTTCCTTCTGGATCTCAAGAACGTGAGACAGCCAAGCCTGGTAGAACGACTCTGCTTGCGACGCGTCTTTGTGCGGGCGAAGGAGGTCACGGTAATCGATTGGCGACTGGTATGGCTTGTGCGCCAACATCAGCAGCGGCTTGCCCAGTCCGTATGTCAGTCCTGCAACTAGCGCACCCTTCGCGTTTGATATCCGAACGTCTTCATAGTCGTCGGAGAGGAAGTGACAGACAACACCCTGCGCGGCTGTCACGTTCGCCAGATACCACTCAAGCGACTGGACCTCTATCTCTTCTGGATCATCGATGACCGGAGTGATGGGTGCACCGGAAACGCGACGCGCAATGCGGCTTACTGCCTCAGTAGATATCTCGGGCTTGATGTAGAGGAGACAACCGTCGCGCGGCGTCACGCTGGCAGCCTGAAGCAACTCGTCGTATAGGCTCTTGTCTAATGTGCGGTATGGCTGGTGCTCATAGAACTTGCTGATAATGTCGTGGCTGTTGGAATAAGCGGTGTAGCCGGTGGTGGTGAGGAGCTGGAAGCGGTCGAACAGTCTTTTGGAGCCAGCGACTCTGTCATTGAAGATTGGCCACACGCGCTTGCGTTGCGTGATGGCATAGCCGAGTTCAAACAAAACATTGGGATTCAGGTTCGTGATGTCGGCAATGAGTAACTCAGAGTGCTGGATCTCCTCGCAGATCGTCCCGATAATCGGTCTCCCGGTGATTGCCAGGCTGGTCCAGCTAGTAGCCGTGACCACGGAGCCGCTGTTCAGCTCCTTCACGGCGGCCTCTATGGCGTCACCGTGTCCAGGAAGTGCCGAGGGATAGGCAACGAAACTCCTTGCTTCAACTGGCATTGGCTTGATTCTTTCTCGGCGAGAGTGAACGAGTCCACTATATCGCGCGGCCTATCAGACTGGGCCGAATGACGGCGGCAGGTCGCGTTCGCAACTTTCATCCCCACTGTGAAACGGTCTCGCTACGTCGCACGGGTGGGGGAGGGTGTGTGACCTGCCGCTCACTTCAGCTAACTGATTACATACACGCCGGTTATGCGGAATTGCGCAGGTTCGTATCGAGAGGCCACACACCCGGATACAACGTATAATCCTGTCCACGATGGCACAACTTCAGTTCACATGTCCGAAATGTGGGAAGCCAATATCCGTGCCGCTCGATTCCACCAAGCCTGACGGTCCGATGGGGCAGATCCAAGCTACCTGCTTCAGACCAGATGGGTCGGGGTGGGGGTGGAGTGGATGGCTCAAGGCAACGGACGCAAAACTGGTTGGGAAATTGCCGAAAAAGTCGGTGCGACGGATATCGCTGCGCTGAACTGACGCGTGCGCACTTCGGCGTGTTTGAACCTTGCCGGTCCGCTCCCATTTTGCAGACACGAAAAAGCCCTCGCCGAAGCGAGGGCCGCATCCCTCGAAGCGACCCGGCGAAGACGACTGAGCTATGGCCAAAGTAGAGTTCAACTGTTCATACCGAGAAGCCCGTGCGCAAGCCAATCGAGAGCGGCAAGGCTCCCTTGGAATCACCCGCGCGGTGTGGATGTAATCAAACGCGCCCTGCATGGAGGACCTGCGTCATCCGACTCAAGAAGGGAGTCGGCAATGGTCAGCGTTACGAGATTGGCAACGGCCTATTTGTGGATGGCAAGTGGACGTGGCCCGGAGTGGAGGAAGGGTGTGATGCTCGGCGAGATCGGTCTTGCCGTTCTAGCGGTATTCCGTCTCGCACGCTGCGGCGACCTCTTGCGAGTCCGGCAAGTCGAACTGCATAACAATCTGACCGCCGAGGTACTCTTGAACGCCAATGACCACCTTGCGCACCTGTGGGCTGCTGTTCGGCTTGTGAGGAATCATGTGACCCCAGAACAGGTCAGACAATAGCATGCTGGAGACGCTGAGGCCCTGGTAGTCGGTGCTCGTCCCAACTTCGCCCTCGGCACTTTTCAGCTTGCCGTCATCCAGACGGTACTGCACCGTGTTCTGCTTTCCGTTCTGCAACTCGACGACGGCATTCACGACGATGAAGCCAACGAGGTACTTGCCGGACAGTCGTCCACGGTGACCCGCTGGATCGCAACGTAGGAGGATCATCGGTGCGGCTCCGTTCGACTTGGCTGGCGGCGTCAGAAACTTCCCGTTGAGAACGTACTGGGTATATGACTGGCCGGTTAGGGCGTCCGTCTTAGGAGTTATCTGCCACGACTGGGCCGGTGCGCTTCCGGCCAGCAACACGAACGCTACTATGCACAACCGACTCAGCATGTGCCTCTCCTCTAGAAAGGGATCGGGCCAAGGATAGCAGAGGGGTCCTTTAATTCTTGGGCCTGGCAACAGGCAGGCAGTCTAGGAAGAACGCGTAGAATCTTGCAGATCATCCAGACGAATCCAGAAGCATTTTCAAGCCGCATTTCGGTGCATAAGGTGACTGTCATCGACAGTTCCACGGGGATTGTCACGTTGAGCGGGTCGGATGGAACACCTACACCGTACCTCTTTCCTCTTGGGGCAACATCACAGCTTGCCATCCCGACATCGGCAGTGAAGTCCAACTGCGCAACGAGACACCGTAGAATGCGGGTCACGTTCGACACTAACGTCTGGAATCGCATGGTCCTCCCGGACAAGCACAGGGGCGACCGGAACTACCATGCGTTCGTCGAGATCAAGAATGCAGTCCGGGATGGCCGAATACGCGGCTACATCAGCGAAGCGTTCGCGACGATAGAGGCCATCAAGCGAGAGAACCGGGCCAAGTTCAGCGTCCAGAACACCCCGAAGGTCAGGGTGAAGAATGAGGCCGTCGGCAACGGCCTCATTCATACGACGATCCAGATTGAGGCCAATCACGATCAACATCCGGGTATCGGTGAAGAGTTTGAAGAAGAATTGAAGGAAGCTCTGGCCATTGGAATCAAGCTGCTCTCATCGCCCTACATTGCGGTGACGGTTCCCGACGAGCTGCGGAGGAGGCCAGAAATCTACGCAGAGGGAGTCTTTGAGACTCAGGACTACAACGAGCGGTTTGGCGAGGCGATAACGACCATCGTGGGTCGGGGTGTGGGAAACGGAGTGCAAGTGGACATGGTGAAAGAGTTCACGGAGCGTCTGGATGGGCCACGACCGAAGACGCTGAACGATCGTGCGCTCATCTACGGCGTTTACGAGTTGGCGCGGCAGGATGGCGACAAGAAGCAAATGAGGAGAATCGAAGACTCCTACGGGGAGTCAGCAGACGGCGACGTCGTGGCCGCGCATATCGCCTATGGGAACGAGTACCTCTGCACGGCTGACCGCGCCAAGTCGGCAAGCTCTCCCTCCATATTCAACGTGGACAATCGCGCATGGTTGAGATCGAAGTATGGCGTTAAGATCGTCACCTCGCAAGAACTAGCTGAGCTTGTGACTAAGGCGCGAGGTTGATTCGGGACGCATCGCGTATCTCAGCTTCGATGGGCAACCCGAGCTTTACATGCGCATAAACGCACAAGGCAAACAGGCACTGATTCACTCCACCCAATGCCTGAATCCGCTCCGTCTGCCTGTCTCCATCAGCGGGGAATGCACCCTCCGACATCAATCGCCGGACAGCGCGGAACGACTGATATGTTCCGTGTACGAAGGGATGGGCGAACTCGCAGGTTGCACCTTTCAAGAGAGAGAACATTTCGGTTCCCTGAAGGCATTGTCTTATCCAGCTTTTCCGCTCTTATACCGATATGGTCAGTACTCCAGCTTATGTCATTGTCTTTGCGCTGGCTTTTGGTCCTTGCCGCTGCTGCGATCCCTTGCAGCTTGACTCGTTCTTGATCCGAGATAATGTCGGTCGCATCCATCTTCTTTGCGAGATTCTCCGACATGCGAAAACTCTTTTGGATATCGAACACGCGAAAGCTCGCGACTTCCTGGTCTGCTGCCATCTGTAGATAGCACGCATTGATTACCACCTCACTCAGAGTCCTGGTTAGCGCCAGCACCTCTTCAACGTACCCATTTTCATCCAACAGAACGCAGGCGCTCGCCAGCCGAATCGCTCTGAGAGCTGATAGCTGGAATAGCATCACTCGGTCTGTCTTCGGGTTTGCCTGATTGAGTGAATGGACTATCTCCTCCCCAAGCCGGATCAGTTGAGCGCACGCAGTTTGGATGTTTCCTAAGTTCCCCTTCTCCGTTGTGACGTTCATCTTCCCCTTCCTTTGTCGATCCAAAATCAGCAACCCGTGTGACCACGGCTGCAACCGACAAAAACGCAACGGCCCTAACCAGCACACGCACGATATAGACCAATCCCCAAAGGCGTGATGCTCACTAGAGTGAGCAGAGGCACTCCCCCATATCCATACGTCGGGGAAATGCAACCTGCCCGAGCCAAGTTGCTAAGAGACGTACTTACCTCCGGCGCGAGCAACCCCGCTTCTCCGCTCAGCGTCGTCTGAACACGCGCGTCTTTGGGCAGGTCCCAAGTCTCGATTGAAGGAGGAAAGGGTTGCGGTAGGTCCGACACCGAGAGCTTGGCGAGCATCGACAAAATTCTTACGTCAAAAGCCGTCATGTCCTTGAGCATATCGATGTACGCCGTGCGTAATTCCACCGGCGTGGATGCGTCCGCCGCGTTCGCCAGCAGACGCGCCCAAATATCCTGAAGCTCTTCGTCTTCCTCCAAAGTCGCATACGTCACTAGAGGAAGGGCAAACTTCGCCGGAATCTCCCGCGTAGGCGCTTCGATGCCACGCTCACGCAGGAACTGCTCGGCTTTATCGAACAGTTTCACCCGGTTTTTATAACGCCTGAGCTTCAAGTGGTCTTCGGCGATACCGCCCAGCTCACGCATCATGCCATCGAAGTAAGAAGAGAGCTTCCCGGCAAGTTCCAATGCCTTGCCGGTAGTTGCCGCAACTTCCTTAGTCGCCTCCGCTCCCGCTCGAACGGTCTCTTCGTTCATCGCGGAAGGTCGGCTTGTTTGGTGAGAGTTGCCTTGAACTGCATGGGAGTTCCTGCAACACCGCCGTTGACGCTGATGGTGTTGCCGTTTAACACCCCTTTCAGAGTGAGATTGAACCGGTCCACCCCCATTACACTCTGCGTTCCTGCGGCATACCGCCGAACGGCTACATCTGCGGAAAAGTCGCTTCCCTGGGCCTTGAACGTCCCGGCGTAGAGAAACCCGCTATCACCGCCGAACACTTGCCCTCCGATGAGCGTGACCACACCCGCTCCGAACCCTTGAATCCCCGCGAACTGCACTGTCCAGAAACCTTCCATTGCTCTGCCTCCAATCGGCTCTACGAATGAATTGGTACACCAACAATTGCTAGACTATGCCAGTCGGGAGTTACCTTGCTGCGAAGAACCGGTACAGTCTGTGGATACAACACACCCGGGCGTTACTACGTGGATTCCCCTGCGTCCACCTCCACAGGCCTAAGGTCTAAGCTCCGTGAATGGCTGAAGAGAAGAGAGCACCGATACAGACAGTACTGATGACCGTGTTGATTGACCCCGCGACGTTCATCCCGGAAAGTATCACCGCTGAGCGCATGACGCCCGAGTACTCAAGACAGCTCGGCGTCGCGAGACAGTGCCAGCACAAGGCGACTTTATGTTCTATGACATAGACGGAAGAATCGCTGTCCGGCAGGTCGTTTGGAGAGTTTTCCCGTGGTCGGAAGATGCTGCACGCGGTACGGTTGCCCTGTTTGTGAAGGGCGATTGACGAAGACTCAGTTGGAGCACGATCCGCAGAACCACGAATTCCGGCGCGTAAACGACTGCCACAGCCAAGTACGCCCGCGCCATGTCATCCCTCCCCGCCGTCTTCCTGTCCATCGCGTCGTAGAGCCTCCCAGCCGCTTTGAAGGGCAGTCCGATTACACCGCCGATCACGCCGAAGACAGCGATGTCCCCTTTTAGGGGATATCGGGGAACGGCCAACTTGACCAACGAGACTTCACGCTGACATGATGTTACGGGAGTCTGCGCCAGCCGCTGACCTTCACCTCCACCGCTACGCACATCGAACTCGCCTTGACTGCTCTCGCGGTAGGTTTTGACGCTCTTCGCCGTTCACCCGTATTGTTCCACCAAGCCCTCGACCGTCATGTTGTCGTTGATGACGTCGTGGGGGATGAGGGCATACTTCCATGGCTTGCCACCGGTGCTGGCGGCGTATTCAGTCGCTGAGGCGCACCACTTCACCGCCACTGCCTGTTTGTGCTTGACCTGTTCATCTTCGAGATCGGCTCTCGACTTCGGTTCGAGCATGTAGATGCAGTCGGCAGTCTCGGCCACGAAGTCTGGCTGATACTCGGGCTGGTCAGCTCCCCATTTGTAGAAGAGCTGGAACTGGCCCTTGCGGGGCTTGAACCACTTGGCGTGCTCCCGTTCCAGGATCACCGCCAACCGGCGCTCCGGGTCGGACTGGAACTTCTCCACCGAGTACAGGCAGTGAGAGAAGCCGCCGAACAGGTACTTCGCCATGTTGCTCTTATCCGGCGGCACATTACGGAAGTCCAGCACGGCGTCGTTGGCCGACACTGTATACGCGCTCGGCTTCAGTTCAGTGAAGCCTGCGTTGATCTTGGTCTCATAACCACCGATCTCTTCCCAGAAGTGCTCCTGCATCTGAGCGTGAATAAAGCGGGCGATCTCGCGCTGGTGGTAGCGCAGCACCTTCGCCGTCTCACCCTCGGAGAGGTAGCCCCCGAAGTGCTTCACCGTCTGCGTCGCAAGATCGTAGAGCAGGTCGGCGTGGTCATCGTAGGAGATGTCGTCGAAGTCCACCAAGCCGCTGACGACGTAGTTCTCCAACCGCTTCTCTTCGACGCCTCCCACTCCCACAGAAAGCAACTGCCGCTCGCCCGTGCGGAGATACACGCTCCATAGCTCCTCAGACGGGGCCGGATACCGCAATGTCTCCAGCTTGAGATCGAATGGCCGGAAGCCGGACTTCACGACCCCCGTGGGGACGACCTGAATGCGGGGGATGGTGATGGTCTGCTGTTGGACCAGCTCCGTGGTCTTGGCCACCACCGACGCGAAGTCCGGCTGTTCCGTGACCCCTTCCAGCTCCAACTGTGCCGGTCGAAACTGTTCCTGCACCGCCTTGAGGATCTCAGCTTGAATGGCGGGCTTACTCAGCGCAGCAAGCGACGGCGCTTTCACTGGCTGGTTTTCGAGACTCTTGATGACGGTGTACGCGATCTGCGCGACACGCTGCTCGTCGGGTCTGGTGAAGGTGGGCGTGATGTCGGCTCCGGCGACAGTGGTGTTGCTCGTCGTCTGAGTAGGTACGATGCCCAGCTTGGTAGCAAGCTGCGACTGCGAGACGACCGTTCTGGTCTTCTGCTCCAGCTCCCCGGAGTCCAGCACGATGGCCTTCAGGCGAATCTGCGAGTCGGGCCTGTTGGCCTCATCGACGATCTCCTGGAAGCGATCGTGGGCGACAATACTCAGGGTGTCCAACGCCTCTACACCCGTCCGCTTTCCGTATGGCAAGCGTAGTCCGCGTCCGATCGACTGCTCGATCAGGGTGCGGGCGTTGGCCGCGCGGAGCGGGACGATCGTGTAGAGGTTGGTGACGTCCCAGCCCTCTTTGAGCATATTGACGTGGATGACGATCTCGGTCGGCTCGTCGGATTGCTCCACCTTCAGGAGGCGGGCGATCATCTCCTCCTCTTCCGCGCCGGTCTTGCTGGAGTCCACCTGGATCACCTTATCTTTGTATGCGCCCTTGAAGAAGTCCTCCGACTGAATCAGGTCAAGCAGTTTCTTGGCGTGGGTCGTATCGCGAGCGATGACGAGTACGAAGGGTTTGACGATGTCGCGGTCGTATTCGCGGGCATAGGTTTCGAGCTGCACCTTCACACTCTCATGCAGACGTACGCCGTCCTCCAGCTTCACGCGCTCGATCTCCTCCGGCGACATGCCTGCCGGGTTGAAGTTCTTGCGAGTGACAACGGCGGGTTCCTTTACGAAACCATCGGCCATGGCCTTCGCCAGCGGATAGTCGAGGATCACGTTCTTGAACAGGACCGGCCCCTTCGGCGACTCGGTGAACGGCGTGGCAGTCAGCTCCAGCCCCAGGACCGGCTTCAGCTCATTGATTGCCTTGATGCCAGCGGATGCACGGTAGCGGTGCGACTCATCCATCAGGAGGACCAGGTCGGGGAGACCGGCCAGGTACTCGAAGTAGCTCTCTCCGATGTATTCGGAGAGGCGCTTGATGCGCGGCGACTTGCCCCCGCGAACCTCGGAGTTGATCTTCGAGATATTGAAGATGTTGATCTTGCAGCGGAGGGTGATGTCGAAGAGGGTGCTGGCCATCGACTCGTAGTTGTCGCCGTTGATGATGGCCGGGGCGTCGGTGGCGAACTCGGCGATGCCCTTGAATACGTACTTCGGCGTGTTCGGGGTGAAGTCGGCGATCAGCTTGTTGTAGATCGTCAGGTTCGGGGCAAGCACGAAGAAGTTGTTGATGCCGTGGGCGAGATGTAGGTAGCTGACGAATGCGCCCATCAGGCGCGTCTTACCCACGCCCGTGGCCAAGGCGAAGCACAGCGAGGGAAAGTCGCGTTCGAAGCTAGTGACCGAAGGGTACTCGGCATGGATCACGGCGAGCGCCGCGTCAATGTCGACATTCTTACGGGGCGGCGCGATCTCGGTAATACGGTCCAGGATCTCCAGAGACTCGCGCTGTGGCTGGCGGAGGCTCAGGCGACCGGCGATGGCGTTGACCTGGCTGTTCATTCCCCCACCTCCGTGCCGAAGAGAGCCTGCTGGCCGGGCTTCGGTGGTGCCTTGGGTAGGTTCTCCACTTGGAGGCTGTAATCGTCGTGGCCCCACTCGCAGCGAGAGAGCACGTGCTTCGGAATCTTCTTGACCGTGAGGTTCGGATAACGATCTGGCTTGCCCCGGAAGGCGGTGCAAAGAACCAGCAGGCTGCGTTCCGCGCCAACTTCATCGTTCAGTTGCTGGAGCTGCTCTGAAGTAAGGTGCGCCGTGGTGATGTACAGAAAGTCGCGCTCTGTGGAGTAGCCCTGCTGCCAGTAGATCGTGTCGCTTGGCGCGTAGATAAATCCCTCCAGCTTGCAAACGGCCTCGGCGAGCATGTCGGCGTTGTACTCCTTGCTGATAACCCAGTTGCCCCACTTGTCTTCCGTCAGCAGTGAGGGAGCCAGACGGAAGTAGCGAAAGCCACCACCACCTTTCCATCCGATGGCATCGGTAACACCACCCTCGTCCGTACCGTTGATGACCTGCTTCAGACGCGGAATGATATGCGTGTGGATGTGTTCGCCAAGTTCAACCATGATCCAGCGGCGGCCCATCTTGTGCGCAACCGCACCCGTGGTCCCCGAGCCCGCGAAAGAGTCCAGGACGAGGTCCCCACGGCTTGTTGCTATCGTCAGAATGCGGCTCAGTAGCTTCTCGGGCTTTGGAGTCGCAAAGACCTCCGTCGTGACGGAACTCAAGGCAATAACTTCCTTCTTTGCCTCTTGAGTATTTCCGGCGTCATTATGAAACCAGATTGTTGACGGCACGATGCCCACTTGGGCTTCTGCCAGAAAGACCTTCCTCCTAGGGATGCCGTCGCCCGCTCTTCCCCAGGTAATTCTGTTGTCGGCGCACAACTCCGCAAATTTAGTTGGAGAGACTGTCCAATAGCGGCCTTTCGGAGGACCCTCGATCTTTCTTCCGGAAGGGGCAACCGTCGACCAGAGACCTAGGCTGTATGAATTTCGAGCGGAAAGAGCGACTGAGATCCACGGCCCGCGAGGGTCATTGTCGGGGTTCTTGTATTCAGCCTGATTCTCCGCGCTTCGTGGCAAGAGGTTTCGTTTCCAGGACTCCTTCTTCTTGGCGAAGACCAAGATATGGTCATGGCTATCCGAGAAATACTGAGACGAGTTTTTTGACGCGAACACCTTTTCCCAGATGATGTTTCCGACGAAATTTGCTCTTCCGAAAACCTCATCGCAGAGGACCTTCAGATAGTGGGCTTCGTTGTCGTCAATGGTGATCCAGATGCTGCCATCATCGGCAAGGAGCCGACGGGCTAACTCTAGCCGATCACGCATCAAAGAAAGCCAGAGGCTGTGTTCCATCCCGTCGTCATAATGGGCGAAGGCGGAGCCAGTGTTGTAGGGTGGGTCGATGAAGATGCACTTTACCTTGCCAGTGAACTCCTGCTCCAGCGCCTTGAGCGCGAGCAGGTTGTCGCCGAAGATGAGGCGGTTGTCGAAGATGTCGTTGTCGGTGACGCGCTGCGCGGCATGGTAGCTCTGCGCGGGATCTTCCAGCAGGATGCGGGGCTCCAGCTTGGGACGGTTCTCTTTGCCAATCCAGGTCAGTTCCAGCTTCCGCTTATTCATCATCTCGTCGTGCCCGCTTCCCTCTCTTTTCGGTCACGGCCAGGAGCAACTACCGAACCTCACGCTTGCTGAGTCTTTTGCAATTGCCATCCATGCACATCGGCACATGAAAGCAGTAGCTTCGCCTTCCTTTTCGCTTCCTTCTTGATGAGATCGGCAAAGTCAATGTAACAGTGATCGGGATAGGGAACGCCATCGGGAACGACAGGGAGGCTGAGACCCTTGCACTCATCGGGAGTGACGGCAAGAACACCTGCCGACTTGTACCCGAAAGTTACGGTGTAACGCTCCCACGACACCAAAGGAGTGACTTGGTCTCCATCATCCACGGAGAGTTGGTTCGCGTCCTTCTCCGTTGGAACGAATGCCTGGGATGTAGCTCGTCCATCCTGCACAAAAGTTGGGTGTACCTGCCGCAGCAGGAGGGTGTTAGACGTCAACTGTGATCTCCTCTGAAGACGGGGAGATCAACTGCCGGAGCGCTTTGTTGAGTGCCGCCCAACCATTCTCGGTGCTTAAGGAAATGGTCTGGTCCAGGCTTTCGTGAGTCGTGAGGTTCAGAGCTTGGTATTCAGCCTCCATACCCTCCGGGGCCACTTCAAGAGTGATCGACCAAGTATTTTCATTCAAAGACCACTCAGCCTGGATTCCGCCTTCCGGCGTAGGGTAAAGATAAGGCAGAGGCAGTTCGGGGTCGAAATGGGTGTCGAAGGCCGCAGCCAACCGCTTGAGACCCTCTTTGTCCGGAGCCGTTCCGATGCCATCCAACCAACCGTCCTGCAGTTGAGCCAGGGAGTCGAGACGCAACGCGACATCGAGCGGGTCGAGAGCCGTTACATCCTCAATCGCTTCGAAAGCCTTGAATTGGCCTTGGCGATCCTTCTTCGCGATCCCTCGAATCAAGACATACTCGTCGTGCCCCTTGTTGTAGCTCAGCCATGCCTTCGAGATCACATCTCGGTATGGACCGCTGAGGTCGCCGGTCAGAATGGTGCCGTCGGACAGTTCCATTTGAAAACTATTCTTTCGGTGGTCGCCTTCCGGTATTCTGCCACGCAACGCCACCTCTTCTGTCCACTCAGCGACATCGGCAGACCGAATCAGTTTCTCCCTGGTCTCCGGATTCAGAGTCGCTTTAGAGCCGTCGGCAAGAGAAAAACTCATCGATTCCCCGGCGCGAAGACCTCTTCCAAACCGGTCGAAATAGGTCAAGAATTTTGACGGTAAGTCAGGCGTTCTGCTCTGCTCTGCAGAAGCGATAGCGGCGATAATGTCCGTTTTGGCTGCCTCAAAGTAGGTCAGATGCGGCGGAAATAGGCTGATGTAGAGCAGAACGATCTTGAGGATTGCGCTGCCTTCGTCGATACCCTCCAGATGCAACTCCAGAGCAGACGCGAAGTTCCTCGGAATCCGGACCCTGTCTGGATGAGCCTTCATGAACTCCCATTTCGCAACATCAATCAGCATCTCCTGAAGGGCCGAGAAGTCCTTGATTAGCTCCAAGGGGACCGTGTGGCCCTCAAAACGCTGACCCTCAAGCTTCGGACTGAGAAAATCTCGCTTCACTGCGGCACCATGGGACACGTGTACATATTGCATCTCTAGTATGAGGGCGGAAACCCACTGGTTGTACGTTGGACTGAGAGTTTACCCGCCCGTTACCACGCTGATCAATGGCACGGCCATTACGCGTGACTTTCCGATGGGACGAACTATTCGAATTTATCGTATCGTTCGATCTTATTCATCTGATTGTACTTGCAGTCCGCTGCGAGCGTACGTTGAGTTCTGGACCTCTTGCCTTAAGTCAAACTCCAACGGATGAGGAACAGCGGCTCGGTCGTCACCCGCTGGCTCAACTTGCCTTCAATGCTCTGAATCAGTATGTCGCGTTGCTTATCCACTGTATCCTGCGCGTCGAAGAGTGATCGGCGCTTGTCATTTCTCTGAGCTTCAACCGCCCTGATCTGTTTCTGGGCGGTGAGCTTCTCCTCTAGCGTGAGCGCAGTGGCGGCGGCCCGGCGGGTCTCCTTGATTTGCCGGTCCAGCTCCTTGATCTCGCGCTCCAGCCCCAGCTTCAGGTCGTCGGCCCAGCCATCGAGCTTGTCCGCCTCGGCGGAGAAGAACTGCGCGTTGCGCTCCGAAATACCGCGCTGAATCGACGTCTGCCGGTCCTCCGTCTGGGTGGACAATGCGCCGGTGATGGCATCGGACGCAGCCTGGTCACCGGCGACGGTGCCGGGCAATCGCAGCAGCCGTGCCACGACCTGCTCGTCCAGGGCTGCGCCAAGCTCCGTCATCCCAGCGAGAATCAAGTGGTCTTCAGCCTGATCGAGAGCTTCGACCGAGAGCCGGGACAGCGTGAGCCAGCCGGACTTACCAATCAGGGGTTCCAGCAGTGACACCTTGCCGGTGCGACCGCTGTAATCGAACCGCACCTCGGCGCTCGGGAGGTCGCGCAGCTTGGCCTGCGCAATGACAGCCTCGGCGAGAGGGTGATTCAGACGGTAGAGGTGTGCGTCGCCCGATCGCCGGGGAAGCTCGTACAGTCCCAGCGGAATCTCGGCCTCGTTGGCTCGAAACGGCAGGCTCTTAAGCCGGAAGGCGGAGTCGTTCAGGAAGTCGGCGTGACCGGCGAGTTCATGCTCCGTGACGTGCATCAGCAGACGCTCGAAGCTGTTGAGGAAGGCACGGGAGGACTCATCGCGGACGCGGAGCTTCTCGCGGACCTCGTCATCGAAGTTTTCGAGCAGCTTGCGCCCGGTGGTGGTCATGGCTTCATTGATCTCAAGTGACAGTTCGAGCTGGAGCTGATCGAAGGCAGCCTTGATCTCCTGGGGCTGACGGCACCGCTGATAGATTTCCGCGATACGCCGTTCGAAGTCAACGCCGGACTCGATGGCCCCCAGCACCTCATCGCTGGCACCGAAGACACCTTCGAAGAGCTGGAACTTCTCCGACAGAAGCTGGAAGACACGCTCATCGGCAGCGTTGCTGCGGTTGAGGAAATTGACGACAACTACGTCATGCTTTTGGCCGTAGCGATGGCAGCGGCCAATGCGTTGCTCGATCCGCTGGGGATTCCAGGGGAGATCGTAGTTGACGACGAGCGAGCAGAACTGGAGGTTGATGCCCTCGGCACCGGCCTCCGTGGCGATCATGATCCGACCCTCTTCGCGGAAGTAGTCCACGAGGGCGGAGCGCATGTCGGCGGTGCGGGAACCGGAGACGCGATCGGTGCCCTGGTGCCGTTGGAGCCAGCTACTATATATAGCCTTGGAACGATCGTCGGTGTTCGAGCCGTTGAAGAGGACGACCCATTCGGCGAACGGGCTGTCCGCGAGCACGCGGAGGAGGTAACTCTGGGTCTTTCGCGATTCGGTGAAGATGATGGCCTTCTCTTCGGCACCGATCTCGCGAGCTTTGGCGAACGCGATGTGAAGCGCCTTCAGCAGGGCCTTCCCCTTTGCGTTGTGGTCGATGGAGGAAGCCAGGCTGGCAAAGCCTTCGAGGTCTGCGATCTCCTGTTCGAGCGCGGCGCGGGCGGCCTCAGTCAGTTCCTCCGGAAACAGGTCATCCTCCCACTCGTCCGCCGTCTCGTCGAGAGCTTCGTAGTCTTCTTCGAGGTGTTCTTCGAGTGAGGCGTCCGGCTGCTGGGTAACCAGCTTCGCCCGCAGCCGCTTGGCCATCGAGGTGAGCGCACCCGCAATGGCGAAGGTGGAGGATGCCAACAGCTTGCGCAACACCAGGGTCATCAGGGACCGCTGGCTGGCGGGGAGTGCCTGGAGATTCTCCCGGAGCAGGTAGTTGGATACGGCGTGATAGAGCCGGTCCTCGCTCTCTTCCGGCGTGAAGTTCTCCACCAGCGGGAGTCGCTTGGTGTAGGGGATGTAGCTCGTCACCTGGCGGCGCAGAGTGCGATGGCAGATGGGCTTAAGCCGAGCCTTGAGCGTCTGGAACACCTGCTCCTGGCTGAGATTGGCAAACTGCTCCCGGAAACTCTTGAGGTCGCCGAAAGTGTGCTCATCTATGAAGCTGACGAGGCCAAAGAGCTCCAGGAGAGAGTTCTGTAGGGGAGTAGCCGTCAGCAGGAGCTTGGGGGCGTTGGCGAGTGCACGCTTGAGGGTGTTGGCGATGACGTTGGCAGGCTTGTATACGTTGCGGAGCCGGTGAGCTTCGTCGATCACCGCCAGGTCCCACGGGGTATTGGCGACGTCCGCAGCCTTGCCGCAGGCGAAATGGTAGGAGCAGATGACGATCTCGGCGGATTCGAAAGGGCGGAAGTTTCCTTGTCTGATCGCGGCGTTGTACGACTTCGCTTCGAGAATCCGGCACGGCAAGAAGAACTTCTCCGTGATCTCCTGAAACCACTGCTTGCGCAAGTTTGACGGAGTGATGATCAGGATGCGGCGCTTGCGCTCCGCCCACTTCTGGGAGAGCACCAGACCAGCCTCGATGGTTTTTCCGAGCCCGACTTCGTCCGCGAGAAGGGCACCCTTGGCCAGTGGCGAGTTGAACGCGAAGAGCGCGGCGTCCACCTGATGGGGATTGAGGTCCACCTGGGCGCTCGCCACCGCACCGGCAAGCTTCTCCGCGCTGTCCGACGCATGACGCTTCGTCAACTCGTGGGCAAAGTATTTTGCCTGGTAGGGGGTAACGTTCATTCCTGATGATCATAGTTCAACGCGGCGATGACATTTTGTAGGTCAGGGAAAGTACGGCGCTCCAGTCCGGTTGAAACAATACGTCAGAGGTCGAAGTACAAGGCCGCAGGAGGTGGGAGCCTTCACTCTGCGATAATCGCCCTTATGGAAAGGGATATGAAGCTTGTTCTGCTGGGAGCTCTGTGCACCGCCATCCTCGCGCTGCCCGTCGTCTACGTGACCCACTCCTTCAACCAACGTGAACAACTGGCGACGGAGCATAGGACTGCCGAGCTTCAGATGCAAACAACCTCATCCGCAAAATTAACGGAGTTCACAGCAAGGGTGAACCTGATGGACAGCACAGTGTCACGTCAAGATTGGGGTGCCTTTCTGGGGCAGGCAAAGCAATTTCGAGACGCAATGGACCAGCATGAATACGATGATGTGCTTGGCACATCGCCGAGTTCTCTCTCTTACAATGATCCGAACAGTGACTTTACCCTCTTGGTCGGTGTCGCCGATGCAGAAATCCGCTGGTATCTTGGGACCTGTTCTCCAGAAGCGCATATAGCCGACATCGACAAGCCGACAGCTTGCGCTAAGATTCCCGAGCCCTACATTGAACCATCGCTTCGGGCGATCAGGTCCTCGCTATCGATGCGCCGGGTTCGCAACCGCATGTCTGCGCCATAGTGTGCGCCGAAAGCCCCGACTAGCTGACTGGCACGTACTACTGATACAGCGTCTCACGGCTGATACCGAACTCGCGGGCGAGTGCGGCCTTCTTCTCGCCGCAGGCAACACGTGGCAGCGCAAGGATTGGGGAGACAACCTTATGACCATGCACATATCCAGCAAAGACCTGTTCGCGGAAGTCCCCATTGTCCAAGTGCGTGATGCTCTGAAACGACTCCGCGAGGGATTCGATGCGACCGACTTCACGGCTGCCGGGTTCACTCATCCGAGTCTGAAGCCATCCTGGCCGAGATGACGGCACGCAGCTACACGGAGCCCGGCCCTGAGGGTCGACTGATCTTGAGCCCAGTAGGAGAGGCATTCGCACGTTCGTCCGCAGCGTCCCGCATTCGTCGCTCCGTAGCCGACAAGGCGCTTGCGGGATTGCTCACAAGAGTGGCTGAGGTGAACCAGGGAGCTGAGTACCTATATGGCGTCTCTCACGTAGTCATCTTCGGTTCCTTCATCGGCACCGGGGACCTCCTGGGTGATCTGGATGTGTCGGTACGCAAGCGCGGGAAGATGGAGCTCACACC
>JALYIG010000395.1 GCA_030775885.1 Acidobacteriota bacterium
GTCCAGTGCGGTGCCGTAGCTCTTGGTATACACGTCGAAGACGTTCTGTCCGCCCCAGGAATCAGCGTCCGCGTCGTCCTGGTTGGAACGCTCGCCCCAGTCAGTGGACTTGGTCATCGGGTCGATGGGGATCGAGCGCAGGAAACGCACCTTTTTGTCCTGCACGTTGACGCCGTCGACCAGCGTCTGCAGGTCCGGCGGATATCCCACGGCGTCGGCCTTGGCCTGGATAGCTCCGCGATCGGCTGCATCTTTGTAGCGATCGATGGCGTCCCGTATCTCCCACAGGTCGCGGCGAAGTTCCCGCTCCTTCTCGCGCTTCACCTGAAACTTGGCTACAGGCAGCGCGGCAGTGGCGAGGATGCCCACGATAGCCACGCAGATGATGAGTTCGATGAGGGTGAGACCGGACTCGGGCTGAAAACCCGAGTCGGTTGCGAGGTCCGAGGTTCGAGGGTCGAGGTTAGGAACCTGATGCGAGGCAAGGACACGGTCGACGGCAGCAGCTTCGCCGCGCTGAACCCCGAACCTCGAACCTTGAACCTTGAACCTCACCTTCCACCTCACTTCACGTGGACCACGCCGGCGACACCGGACGTGGGCAGATTGGCCCTTAGGCTGTTCTGCGCGGCCATCTTCACCAGCTTGATCGTGGTATCGCCTGGGCCGACTGCCTTGAAGGTAAGCGTACAAACATCTCCCTGGCCATCAACTCCATTAACTCCCGGCGGACGCGATGCCGAGATGGTCACGAGGCCGTTGCCCTCGTCGCGATGGACCAGAGCGACAGGCTGTCCGTCACCGCCCAGCAGGCCGCCCGCATCCACGTTGACCAGTTCCAGCACCTTAGGGTCGAACTGGATCTGCACCGGCACCGAGAATACGTCGTGTGCGCCGGAGAGCAGGATGGACGCAGTGAAGGTGCTGCCCAGGGGATGGGTTGAGTCGCGCGGAAGCACGGTGAGCATCACCGGCAACCCGGCCGCGACCTGCGCACCTGTGGGGGAACCTGCGGGGGCCCCCGAGGTGCCTGGAGTCGGCGGCATGGCCTGCTGCTTCATCTGCTGCACCATGGCCGAAGCGGCATTTGCGGCGGTCATGTTGGAGGCCGCCGGCGGCTTCGGAAGCATGGACGCGCTATCGTCCAGCAGCGCATCGGAGTGGCGAATCTCAATCGTGGACATGGTTCCGGTATCGATGGCGCGAGTGTTCAAGCCGGTCAGCACGGACTCGCGCACGATGTGCGGAATGAGGATGAAGACCACCTCGTCCTGAGCGGTCTCCTTGAATACGGAACCGAAGAAGTATTTGAGGAACGGGATCTGCGACAGCCCTGGCGTGCCGTTGCTGTTATCGGTATCCGATTTGGTGAGGATGCCCGCAAGCAGGCAGGGCTCGCCGTCGCGCAACTGGATGGTGGTCGAATCGGAACGCTGGCCGATGATGGGCTCAGTGATGCCGGAGATGGTGACGTCGCCGGCGTGAGTTGAAACATCGACGCTGAGCTTGAGGGAGACTTCGCGATCCAGATGGATGGTGGGCGTCATGTCGATGACGACGCCAATATCGGTATAGGTGAACTGGGTCTGCACGCCGATGCCGGCGGTGATGCCGGTGGCCGCTCCGGCCGAGTAGGAGCCGGTGGCGATGGGGATCTTCGATCCAATCTTGAGCTTGGCGTTCTGACCGTCGGTCGCGCGAATGCTGGGATTCTGCAGCACGCGGGTGTCTGAATCCGAGAGCAGCGCGTTCAGCTGGCCGCCGCCGATGGTGACCGCGAAGTTAGTGGCATTGATGTTCGCCAGCGTGTTGAGCGTGAAATTGGAGGAGGTAGCAGTGCCGGTGCCGGTAGTGGTTCCCGTGCCTGTGCCGGTGGTCGTGCTGGCGGTGGAACTCGACTGCGGAGTAATGCCGAAGGAAGTTGGAAGTGTGATGCCGAGGTTGCGCATCTTGTCGCGATTCACTTCGAGGATGGCAATATCGACGACGACCTCGGCGCGGGTGCGGTCGAGGTCGTTGAGCAGTTTCTCCGCCAGGACGAGATGCTCCGGCGGAGCGCGCATCACGATGGCATTCTGCGAGGCGACCAGGTAGACCTTGTCCTCGGGCTGTAGGACGTTACGCAGCGCGGTGACGATCTCGTTGGCGTCGGCCTGCTGGGCCGCGTTGGTCAAATAAAAGGTCTGCACGGCGACGTCATCGAGGTCGGTATGCTTTTGACGGGTGCTTGCGGCGATGAAGATTGTGTCGGGAGTGATCGGCTTATAGAAAGTGCCGGCGATGGTGCCCACCACGCGGAGCGCGTCGGAGAGGCTAACGCTCATCAGGTCCACCGGGATGCGGCGCGACTGGTAGTCGGGATCGAACAGGACGTTGAGTCCGGCGATCTTGCCAATGGCGGTGTAGATGTCCTTGACGTCGCCGACGGTGTGCAGGGTGATGGGGTCGTTGGAAATCGGCTTCAGACGGATGGGTGCGGAGACTGAGTTGACGTCGCGCAACGCCGCGAGCGCAGACGGCGTGGCTTGGGGCGGGCTGTTGGATGCTCCCGGACTATTGTCCTGGGCCTTGGTGATCTGGATTTCCTGCGAGGCTGACTCGTTGGAGGGATCAATCTGCAATGCGCGGGTGAATTGGTTGAGCGCGCCGGCGAGGTCGCCGCTCTGGCGCAGCATGCGGCCGCGGTCCACGTGGGTGGCGGCTGCCTGGAAGCGCATGCGGTCTACTCGCGCGGTGTAACGCAAGTCCTTGGGAGACTTCTGGTGCGCCTTGAGATAGCACTCATAGGCGGTGTCGTAATCTTCGTGAAGCTCGGCGTCCTGGCCGCGCTTGTTCCAACCGCTGGCGCTCTGGCCGTGTGCGGACGGGGCCGCGGCGGCGGCGATGAGGACCAACAGCGCAACCAGCCATGCGCTGCGCAGAGACGAAGAGAGACTTGATTTCAACAATGAGAACCCACGCGTCATGCCAATGCTCTGTGCTTCCTTTACGCCTTTTACGCCGCATACAAAGTAGATCAGCGAACGTTGGATTGCCGCGCTCCGCGAAGCAGGTCGCCCGGTCTGCAGGCGAGCCGCTCCACACCTTAGAATTGAAGAAATAACATCCATTATCCCAATGTTGTCCAATGAGTTGCGGTCTGCCGGACTGCCGCAGTCAGCCGACTGTTTGGACATTGGCGAGTATACCATTCGGATCAAGTTCGGCCCTTTTAAACGTTCGTGCATTTCAACTGCCTGCGTTCGGGATTTTATCGGCTGGGGAAGATTGCGGGTCGATGTTTAGACGTCCGGGTGCGGCACAGGTGAGGCGAGAGTACCCGCATGTTAAACTCAGGAGTCCAAGCCGGAGCGCGAAAGATGCAACCGCGCCGGTCGAGCCCGTCTACTGTTGCCCCATTCCTTTCATGCCCAGATCCCTCTCCAATCCGACCGTAGCCGCACAGCCCAAGCCGGCGGTGAAGCAGAAGGACCGCGATCCGGTGGCTGCAGGCATGCGCGATGCTGCGTACAACCGGTCCGCAAGCTACAACTACGCTCTGTTCGACAAATTCGAGGCCGGTGTGGCGCTGCGCGGGACCGAAGTGAAGTCCATTCGGGAGGGTAAGGCGAATCTGAAAGACGCCTACGGGTTGCTGAAGGACGGGGAAGTTTTTCTGCTCAACGCGCACATCGGACCTTTCTCGCATGGCAACGCGATGAACCACGACTCGCTGCGCACGCGCAAGCTGCTGCTGCATAAATCCGAAGTGCGGAAGCTCGAAGGTATGACGAAGCAGAAAGGGTTTACGCTCATCCCGACGCGACTTTATTTCCGCAACGGGCGGGTGAAGTGCGAGCTCGCATTGGCCAAGGGCAAGCAGGAGTGGGACAAGCGCGCCACAGAACGCAAGCGTGAAGCGGACAACGAGGCGAAGTCCGCAATCGCGCGTAGCCAGCGCCGATAACATTCCCTCGGCGGCTGAAACCGTGCACATTTGACGCGGACTTAATCAGAGATTCCTAGTGCTGGGTCTGGGACTGAGTCCGCTGCAACTGCTGCAACTGCTGTAACTGCTGGTAGATCTGTTCCGGAGTGAGAACACCGTTGGGCGACGTTGGGCTCACGGCCGGAGCCTGGATCGCGGTTCCGTCTCCAACCTGGGGCGCAATCGGTCCGCCTCCGTACGCAGGGAGGCGCCCGTGGGGCGGGCTCGGGGGATATTGCACCCGGTGCAGAGGCGCCGCGTCAGGCTGGGATTGCGAGTCCGCGTCGGTTGATGGCCCGTCGAAGCCAGGTGCGCCGGGATTGGGCGGACTAACGCCACCCTCGCGTGGCGACAGGATCAGCTCAGCCGGCGCGGCTGACGCAGTCTCGCGTAGAAGCATATTACTTCCCGTCCCCTCCAGCAGGTCGCTGAGGACTTGTCCCGGCGCCGCAGGTCCATATGCGCCGAACACGCGTTGCTCCATCACGCCGCCGGAGATCGTCATGCCGGTGAGCCGGCAGATATCGCGCAGTATCTGGTTCAGGCTGGAGTTGTTTGCCGTCACTTCAAGTTTGCCGTCCGCGTAAACCACTTTCGCGGGCGATGCGGAAGGCACCGCTGGCCGCGCAGGCACCGTATCGGCCGTTGACGATGTGGCCGGAACATTCGTCGAAAGAACAGTAGGACTGGTGGCGGGCAGCGTCGACTGGGCAAACCCCATGACGCCTCCCATGAGGAGGAGAACGGCGACACGACGCACTGAGGCAATCAGTTCCACTGTTTTATAAACTATAGGACTCGCGCCACCGCGGAAAGCATCTATTGGAAATGGTGTACTAGACTGGGTAACGGATGAGACACACGACATCGGCGGATAAGTTTGGAAAATTCGCATTGAGGCTGCGCTCACAGCTCGCACTTCTGCTGGCGATTAGTCTTTGCGCTGTCAGCCGCGCGGAAGTCTGCACCACGCAATCCGGCATGGCGCCCGCCGAACGCGAAGCCATCGCGCAGACCGCCCGCAATCTCGCTGTGCTGGTTCAGGCCAATAACGCTACCAGTCTGAAAACAACAGCAGTGGCCGAGGTGGTCAACGACTTTCCCGCGCTCCAGTACCTCGTCAGTTCCACCGCGCCCAAACTTGCCGGGCCGCCGCCCGCCGTCGATCAGGTTTACCTGCTGGATGCGGCCAACAACAAGAAAAATCCCGACGGAAGCGCGCCCGAAGCTCAGTTTTTCTGCTCGCTGAACCGATCCACCGCGGAGACCGAGTTCCTGATTCCGGGCCTTCCCCCCGGCAAATATTCCTTCGCATTGGTGACCGCCGGCCCGGACAAGGCTCCGTGGCATCTCGCCTTCCTCATGCGCCAGGAGCAAGGCAAGTGGCTGCTCGCCGGCTTCTATCCGCGAGCCCTGACCGCCGCTGGACACGATGGCCTGTGGTACTGGACGCAGGCGCGCCAGATGGGTACAGCTAAACAGCCCTGGAACGCGTGGCTCTACTATCGCGCCGCCGAAAAGCTGCTGCAACCGGCGGACTTCGTCAACAGCACCCACCTCGACAAGCTGCGCACCGAGGCTTCCTCTGCCGCGCCGCCCGCGCTGTCCGACGGCGTCAGCATGGATGCTCCGCTGGTGGTCAAGGGCGCAGCCGGAGCTGAATATCACTTCACCGCGCTAGGCGTCGACGACTCGTTGGGCCAGTCCAGCCTGGATGTTGAGGCTCACCTCCGCGTGGACGCTCCGGCCGCCGATCCGGCAGCCGCACGCAAGCGCAATAACGACGCCGCGAACGCCCTGCTCGCCGCGTATCCCGAGTTGCGCAAGCCCTTCCACGGAGTCTGGATCTACGCCGAGGCTCCCGGACAGAATCCCTTCGCGTCCGAACAGCCGATGGCGGACATCAAGTAGCAGAAGCCTGGATACACTCTGATCATGTGCCGCGACAGATTATCTTCCTGAGCCAATAAGGTTTGTGACAGCGGGCTTGTTGTCGAAAGATTCATCCAGCCCATGCGCTTCGCCTGAATTTTGATGTTGTGAACACAACGTTTCTGCCCCTGCTAAATTCCTTCGTTCTCGACCAATCCAGTACCTCGCCCTGCATCGTACCCCGTGAGCAATTCAAGTTGCAGACGATGTAAATGGAGAGGTACCGAACTGTGGACATATTGAACGAAATCGCCAATAAGAGGAGCATCAACCGGCGCAAGTTCCTTGCCGGCGTGGGCGCTGCAGGCGCAGCAACTGCTTTGGCAGGATGCGGCAGCAGTCAGCCGGTCGTAACACCACCAACCAGCACCGCTGTCACCGACGCCGACATTCTCAATTTCGCGCTGAACCTCGAATATCTGGAGGCTGAGTTCTATCTTCGCGCAGCCACCGGAGCGGGACTCGCGACCGCCGACATCGGAAGCAGCCCAGGCGCAGTCACTGGCGGCGCACAGCTCACCGGCCTCACCTCTGCCCAACAGAACATCGTTAACGAGATTGCATACGACGAGCAGGCCCACGTTCGCTTCCTGCGAACAGCGCTTGGCTCCGCCGCCGTTGTCCGGCCGACCATCGACCTTACCGCCTCGTTCAACGGCCTTGCCGCCGCGGCAGGCATTGGTTCCACCTTCAACCCCTTCGCCAGCTTCAGCAACTTCCTGGTCGGCGCATTCATCTTCGAGGACGTAGGAGTTACCGCATACAGCGGAGCAGCTCCGCTGATCAGCACTGCCGGCATCACCGCGGGCCTTCTCACCGCAGCCGCAGGCATCCTGGCAGTCGAGGCATACCACGCCGCATACGTCCGCACAGCAATCACCGCGAGCGCACTTGCTCCGGGTGGTGCCGCGACGTTGGTAACTTACGCCAACCAGGTAGCCACGCTGCGCGGCACCTTGGGCGGTGGTAACGAGACCATGCTCACCATACCTACCGGCACCGCTCCATTCATTGCCACCGTCCCCACGCCGAGCGCCATTGTCGCGGCCACCACCGCCAACGCCATCGCCTTCGCACGCACCACCGACCAAGTGCTGCACATCGTCTACGGTACGGCCGGCAGCGCGGGCGTCAAGTCTGGCGGCTTCTTCCCCAGCGGTCTCAACGGCAAAATCACTGTTACCCAAAGCTAAGGGCTGGAGCCCAGAGGAAAAATCACATGGCAACGAAAGAGACACAGATTCTTGACAACATTATTGCCAGCAGGCGCGCCCTGCTGGTCGGCGGCGGAGCAGCTCTCGCAGCTCTTGCCCTGCCCGGAACGGCGAAGGCGGCCAATACCGTATCCGCCTACGGCGACACCGACATCCTCAACTTCGCACTCAACCTGGAGTATCTGGAAGCAAACTTCTACTACCTTGCAGCGTTTGGCACCAACATCACGCAATCCAACCCGCTCTATCCGACCGGCGCAATGATTCAGGGCATCACTGGAACCGGCACGCAAGGCACGGTGATCGTGAAGCCGACTCCAAAGGTCCCATTCACCAACCTGGCCGTCGCGGCGTATGCGGTTGAAACTGCAGTTGAAGAAGGCAAGCACGTGGCGTTCCTGCGCTCAGCGCTGGGCTCAGCCGCAGTGGCTCAGCCGCAGATCGACCTGCTGGGTTCCTGGAACACGCTGGCTTCGGCTGCTCTGATTGGTCCCGCATTCGATCCGTTCGCCAACGATGCGACCTTCCTCATTGGCGCATATGTCTTCGAGGATGTCGGCGTCACGGCGTACCACGGTGCGGCTTCGCTCTTCACCACAGGCACTACGGGCAAGACCTACCTTAGCGCGGCGGCAGGCATTCTGGCAGTCGAGGCTTATCATGCAGGCCTCGTCCGCACTACCATCAATGCCAAGGATGACGGCACCCTGGGGGTCCCGGCAGGCGCGATGGTCAATTACACCAACCTCATCTCCACGCTGCGGGCAAAACTTTCGCTCGCTGCTCTCTCAACGGCCCCCAACCCCGACGACTTCGGCTTGGCTACCGCCTCCGTATCGCTCAACGGCAGCAGCGTTACTCGTTCGGGTATCGTCGATGCTGACGCCAACGTCCTCGCTTTCAGCCGCAATACGACTCAGGTGCTGAACATCGTCACCGGCGGCGGCGCGACCGGCTCAGGCACGGCCAAGGGAGTCTTCTTCCCCAATGGTCTCAACGGACTTTTCTCCTAAAACGTCTGGCAACCAACCACGCTGCATTTCTCGGCCCCGGCTGGAGCACACTTGCTCCGCCGGGGCCTCTTTTCACCGCATTGCAAAGTTCTTGTCTCGATTTACCCCGGTGCTTTGCGCGCAGGGGCCGGGGTGCTATCTTGGGAATCGTTTGGATTGCCAGGATCGAGGTTTGACGAAGATTGTGTCGCCACATCAAGACCGCATCAGGACTGCGCATTTTTGATCCGATGGATCCTCGCTGAAACTGCATCTAAATCTGTAAGGGGAATTCATGGGACTGTTTGTACAAGATGGGAACGACGTGGGCGAGACAGAGAGAGCAGCGATGGTAAAAGTGGCAAAGCAGGAAAAGACTCTGAGCCAGGCGATCAAGGATCGGCGCGCCACGCCGAGCTTCGATGGCACACCCATCCCATCCGAAGACCTGCGCAAGATCATCGAGGCCGGCCTCAGCGCCCCCAGCGGATACAACATGCAGCCTTGGCGCTTCGTCGTCGTCCGCGGTGAGGAACAGAAAAAGCGCCTGCGCGGCGCTGCTTACAATCAGGGCAAAGTGGAGGAGGCCTCCGCCGTGATTGTGGCCTGCGGCGACGCCGACGGCTGGCGCAAAGATCTGGAGCCAGTGATCCAGAAGGGCCTCGAAGGCGGCATGCCTGAGGGCTACGCTGCTCAGGCCCGCAACAGCGTTCCGAACTACCTCTCCCACTTCTCGTCCGACGAGATGCACGGCTGGCTGAACAAGATGGTGATGATCGCGACCACCCAGATGATGCTGATGGCCGAGGTGATGGGTTACGACACCGCTCCGATGGAAGGTTTTGAGCAGGAGAAGGTGCACGAAGTGCTGCGGTTGCCGTTGAGCTACTGGGTCGTCGCGCTGCTCGCGGTTGGCCACCTGCAGGGACCGGACAAGTTCGACGGCGGCCGCTTCGAGATGGGCCACACCGTCTTCGGCGAAGAGTTTGGCAAGCCGCTGAAGCTGTAAACCTGCAAGAAACGTCCTGCCGGACGAGCGCCCTGAGCGGGCAGCGGTCACTTCGTGACTTGTATTGGGCTTCGCTTGGTGCTTCCGATGGCCGCTCGCAAGGTCTTGTGCCCAAAAAATGGGAGGACAAGGCGAAGTAGGAAATGGGGGGTGGGAACGCCTACTCGCCCTTCCACTCATACGCGCCCGGTTGGGGCAGTCCAATATGCGACAGCACGCGATCTACAAACTGTCGGGCCATCTCCGTGGTGTCCTTCGGCATGTTGTAAAACGTCGGAATCACCGGAAAAATCGTCGCCCCCGAATCCGACGCAAGCTGCATGTTGCGTAGATGAATCCGGTTGAATGGCGTCTCCCGCACGCATAGAACCAGCGTCCGCCGCTCCTTCAAACAGACATCCGCAGCGCGCTCGATCAGGTTCGAAGCCATTCCGTTCGCGATTCCTGCCAGCGTGCCCATGGAGCAAGGCAGCACCACCATGCCATGCGACCGATAACTCCCGCTGGCGACATTTGCGCCGATATCGCCTTCAGCTTGCTGCACAATCCTGCCCGAACCCGGGCCGCCCAGCAGTTTTTCTAGCAGGCCATTGCGGCCGCTCAGTTGCATCTCTTCGGCGAACACTCGCAGCGAAGCTTCCGACGGGATGAAGTCCACATGCGCCACACGCGCGTCGACGTCCAGCGCGCGCAGCATCTCGGCTGCAAACACAGAACCGCTCGCGCCCGTAACAGCGAGCGTCAATCGAATAGAAGTTGGATCGGAATTGTTAGGGAGAGTCACATAGGTGATTATCGCCTAAGCCCTTACGAAAAATCAGCCTTCGGCAATCGGCGCCGCGGCTGGCACCCGGGCCACCTGCTTCACCGGAGCTTGCTGCGCGTGCGTTCGCAACAGGCCGAACAGGCCCACGCATACTCCATACGCGGCCAAAACCCCGGCCGCCAGAGACCCGAGTACAGCACACAGCAACATCAACAGATCAATCAACAGAAGTTCCTCCATTCGGTTGGTTCACCGAATCCAACGATCCAAGGTCAACGGAATCAACTTCATTCTTGCAAGGATTTGATGGAATGGAAGAACTCTTCGGAAAAATAAACATTAGCAACTAGGATACACCTGCGCCAAATCGGGTTGGACCAAGAGCCCCAGCGCACGCAAAACTCCCCTGCGCGAAATGCCGTATCCTAGTTACTTGGCCGATTCACTCCCTGGTTCGCTCTATGGGTGTGCTGCGGCCGACAAACTTGCATGGCGATCACACACATCACGGTGCGCGGCGCGCGGCAGCATAACCTGCGCAACGTCTCCGTCTCGATCCCCCGGAATACTCTGACCGTGGTCACCGGGCTCTCCGGCTCGGGCAAATCCTCGCTCGCCTTCGACACGATTTACGCGGAAGGGCAAAGGCGCTACGTCGAAACTCTTTCCGCCTACGCGCGCCAGTTCCTCGACCAGATGGAGCGCCCCGACGTCGACGCGATCGACGGCTTGTCGCCTGCCATCTCCATCGAGCAGAAGACCACCTCGCGCTCGCCGCGCTCCACCGTCGGCACTATCACGGAGATCTACGACTACCTGCGCCTGCTCTACGCCTCGGTCGGCCAGCCGCATTGTCCCAACTGCGGCCTGCCCATCACGCGCCAGACCGCTGACCAGATCGTCGAGCGCATTGTGGCGATGGCTCCTGGAGAACGCATCACCGTTTATGCGCCCTTGGTCCGCGGTCGCAAAGGCGAGTTTCGCGAAGAGCTCGATGCACTCGACCAGCAGGGCTTCCGCGCGCGCATCGACGGCGAAATGGTCGAGCTCACCGAAGGCATGCGTCTCGACAAGAAGAAGAATCACACCGTCGAAGCCATCGTCGACCGCATCATCCTCAAGCCGGTTCCGGGACAGCCAGCCGCCAACGGTGCCGCAAAATACGACACTCGCCGTCTGGAAACCTCAGTCGCCAAAGCGTTGCAGATGGCCAACGGGCTGGTGCTCATCGGCATCCAGGGCGCCAACCGCCAGCAGGACGAGACGCTCTACTCCTCCTCCATGGCCTGCCCAGACTGCGGCATCGACGTGCCCCGCTTGGAGCCGCGCAGCTTTTCGTTCAACTCGACCTACGGCGCCTGCCCGGAGTGCCACGGCTTGGGCTCGATCTACGACTTCGACCCGGCAAAAACGATTACGGATTGGTCCAAGCCTCTGCTCGACGGTGCCATGGGACCCGGCTCCGGTTCCCAATACCTGCTCAGATTAATCAAGCTGGCTGCGGAGAAATACAAGATCAACCTGAAGGTCCCCTTCTCCGATCTGCCGAAGCCGCAGCAGGACTTGCTGCTCTACGGCCCGCCGAAGAACGAAGCTGGCCGCACCGGATTCCACGGCATCTTCGCTTACCTGCGCTCCAACCTCGACGAAACCAAGTCCGAGGGTTATCGCGAGTACATGATGCAGTACATGTCCGCGACCCTTTGCCCGCGCTGCAAAGGCCGCCGCCTGCGTCCCGAATCGCTTGCGGTCACGATCCCCATCCCCGCGGCGGACACCTCGAACCTCGAACCTCGGACCTCGAACCTATCCATCGCTGATTTCACCGGCCTCTCGCTCGAGCGCGCCCTCACCACCGCTCGCGCGATGAACTTTACCGGGCGCGACCGCATCATCGCGGACCGCCTGCAGCGCGAGATCATCGAGCGTCTCGAATTCCTCAACGCCGTGGGTCTGGACTACCTGTCGCTCGAACGCTCGGCCGCCACACTTTCCGGTGGCGAGGGTCAGCGTATCCGACTCGCGACGCAGATCGGCTCGCGCCTGCGCGGTGTGCTCTATGTTTTAGACGAGCCCTCTATCGGCCTGCACCAGCGCGACAATCAGCGCCTCATTCGAGCGCTGGAAGAGCTGCGCGACCTGGGCAACACCGTACTGGTCGTCGAGCACGACGAAGACACGATGCGCAAGGCTGACTACATGCTCGACCTCGGCCCCGGCGCGGGCAAGAACGGCGGCTACCTGATCGCCGCTGGTACGCCGCAGCAAATCATGGACGATCCCACCTCGGTCACCGGCCAGTACCTCGCCGGCAAGATCGAGATCCTTGCCCGCCCGCACCCGCGCCCGCTGACCGGCAAGTGGATCACCGTTGAAGACGCGGTCGCCCACAACCTGCAGCATGTCACTGCGCACTTTCCGCTGGGTATTATGACCGTCGTGACGGGCGTCTCCGGCTCCGGCAAATCCACACTGGTCGCCGACATCCTCTATCGCTCGCTCGCACGCACCCTATACGGCTCGCGCGAAGATGCCGGCGAACACGGCCGCGTCATCGGCATCGACCAGATCGACAAGGCCATCGAGATCGATCAGTCGCCCATTGGGCGCACGCCGCGGTCCAATCCGGCGACCTACACCGGCGTCTTCACCGCGATCCGCGACCTCTTCGCTATGCTGCCCGAGTCGCGAGAGCGCGGCTACAAACCCGGACGATTTTCATTTAATGTGCAGGGCGGGCGCTGCGAAGCCTGCCAGGGCGAGGGCCAGCGTCGCATCGAGATGAACTTCCTGCCCGACGTTTACGTGCTCTGCGACGTATGTAACGGTCGCCGTTACAATCAGGAAACCCTCTCGGTCAAGTTCAACGGCTACTCCATCGCGGACCTGCTCGACCTGCCCATCGCCGATGCGCTCCCGGTTCTCAAGGACATTCCAACCGCCGCTGCCAAGTTGCAAACGCTGGTCGACGTCGGCCTTGGATACATCCATCTCGGCCAGTCCGCAACTACACTCTCCGGAGGCGAAGCCCAGCGTATGAAGCTCGCCCGCGAGCTGAGCAAGCGGCAAACAGGCCGGACGCTTTACCTGTTAGACGAGCCCACCACCGGCCTCCACTTCGACGATGTGCGCAGGTTGCTCGAAGTGCTGCACCGCCTCACCGATCTGGGCAACACCGTCATCATCATTGAGCACAATCTGGATATCATCCGCAACGCCGACTACGTGCTCGACATGGGTCCCGAAGGCGGCGAGCGCGGCGGCCGCGTCATTGCCCACGGCACACCCGAGCAGATCGCCACCGTCGCCGACTCCTACACGGGACAATTTCTCGCCCGGCACTTCACGGCCTCAACCACGGCACTGGGAATTCGAACCACTCCAAACGGCCATCATTCCAACCCCAACGCAGGCCCCCAGCCCCACGAGATCGCCGCCCCCGACCGCCCCAAAGATTCCCGTGGCAAATTCATCGCGCCCGAAAAGAAAACCGGGGTACCCACCGCTAAAGCTCCCAAGAAAACCGCGTCGAAGAAGCCCTCCGCCAAGCCCGTCAAAGCCTCGAAGAAGACTGCCTCCGCAAAGCGGGATAAATAGAACATGAGCCTCTCGCCCGAAGTCCCTAACATCCCTGAAGACCATACGCCGGAAATCCCGGCTGCGGACTCTCCTGAGCGACCGCCACGCCGCATCCCCAACCTCGGCCACGCGCTCCTCTTCATCAGCTTTGCGGCCATGATGCTCGCCTCCTCCGAGTTGCTCGTCATCACGGTGTGGGGTCCACCAGCCACCACACACGCCGGCGTTATCCAGGTGCTGCATCCCAAACTGGAGATCGCCGCCGAAGCCGCCGCCTACGCCGCCACCCTGTTGATGGCCTGCTTCCTCTACCCGCTGGTGTGGCATCGCCCGTTTCTCGACGGTCTCCGCTGGCATTGGACGGCCGCGCGCAGCCAGGCATCCCGGCTCATCCCGCTCGGTTTCATCCTGGGATTCATGTCGTTTCTGGTCGACGCGCTCATCTCAACCACCAAAAAACAGCCTATCGATCAGTTCTTCCTCAAGCCCTCCGACGCATGGGTGATGACCATCTTCGGTGTATTCCTCGCGCCCGTCTTCGAAGAGATATGCTTCCGCGGCTTCCTCGTCCCCGCCATCG
>JALYIG010000396.1 GCA_030775885.1 Acidobacteriota bacterium
AGGACGGCCTGCGCGGCCGCCTCGCAGTCTTGGCTGCAGCGAGCGAGCGGGCGAACTACTTTGCCCAGCCAGCGCGCCGTGCCGGGCATCCCGCCGGCGGCTTCCGCGGCAATGCTGGCTGGATCGCAGAGCCGCGCAATGGCGCGATCCCGCGTGCGATACAAAATGGTTACAAGTTCCCCGGCCCCCGGGATGCGGCCTGGCATAAAAGTAACTTTTCCAGTTGCAGATACAGAACAATCGACACCTTCGCCTAGAATGCCGATCAGGCGTGTCCGTTTCACGCCTCCGGGAAGTGTGCTGATAATCCACACTGACCCTGCCTGCGTGATCGAGCACGCCCCTATCGAGCCGCTCAGCCAAGTGCTGTTGACGCCGGCGAACGTGCAGCCCGCAGGCGAAGACGCAACCAAGCCGTCATACAACACAGCCGCGGGCGTATTCGACGCGTTGCCCTGGTCCTGCAGCTCGAACAGGAGCGACATGGGCGAGTCGACCGTGCCGCCGCCGAAGGATGCGACAACCCCGTCCACACGCGCGTAATACATCTGCCGCACGCGCTGCGTCTCCGGAGCGTGCAGCCGCATGCGAAGCGTATAGGAGCGCCCGGTGAGCAGCGTGTAACTGGATCCGATCTCTGCTCCGTTCACGAACGGCGTGAGGATGGTATTGCCGCCGCTTTGCCGCACGTTGTATCCGGCGAAGCAGTTGGCGCGTGCGACCGGACCGGAGTAAAGACCGCAGAGCACGCCATCACTGGGCGCAGTGAGCTGCACACTCTCCGCTTCGATCACCAGCGATCCGCCCAGTTCGACCTGGTCGAGCGCCGTGAGCGTGGTCTGGCCGTCGGCGCCAGTGCCGCCCGACAGGGTGAGCCCACCGCCGCCGAGCGAGAGATGCGAGCCAGGGTCAGTGATCGTCCACGTCTGCATGTCGATCGCCGTGTGGTTGAAGCGGTCGTTCAGCTGGACGGGGTGGTTTACGAGGAAGGGCGCAGCGGAGAGTTGAAATATGGAGGTGGTCCCGTCGCCAGAAACAAGTTCGGTTACAAATGCGCCGGGCTCAATCTCGCCGCTGAGTGTGACATCGTTCGCCAGCTCTTTCACCGTCCCGGCCTTCAGCGCTGCCGCATGCAGCATACCGCCGCCCGCGGAGTCGAAATCGAGCGTATGGGTCACCGAGCCGACCGTCTGCATCGACAGGCCGCCGCCTAATGCGCGGTAGGCCGCATAACCCGCAGCCCCGATTCCAGCCGCATTGGCGGACCACGTCGCAGTGGCCTGCGGCGTAAACACGCCGACGAGTTTCCCGTCCGCTACCGCCGAACTGCTGAGCTGCCCAGCCGACGTCCGCGCGGCCAGCTTTGCCAACAGCGTTCCGGATGCAATCGCAAAGCCGTCGCCCGTCAGCGTGAGGCTTTGCTTATCCAGCAACCACTCATCGCTGACCGCGGCCAGCGCGATACGGTAGACCGGCCCGGCGACGCCCGCGCCCACATATTCTGCAACCGGTTCAGTTGCAAGATATCCGGTGAACAGCGTGGTCCCGCCCTGCGCTGTTACCACAACGCGCGCGCGGCGCACCGGTACCGGCTCATCGCCCAGCACCAGCGATCCGCTCAGGCGCGAGGGCTCATTCAGCACGCGCACGATCTTCAGATTCAGATTCAGCGGCCCGCCCGCCGAGACTGCGGAGGTGTAATCCACCGCGCCCCGGCCGTCCAGATTATCAATGGTCAGGGTCATGCAACCTCCGCGACGTTGGGCAACGTACGCAAATCTACAAGTGCCGGAAGGCCGCGCATGGCGCGCACTTCGTCAATGCTAAGCACGCCGGCCTTCAGCAGCTCAGTCTGGATCTTCACCTGCTCCATCTCGTCGCGCGCTTCCAGGTCGTTGAAGGCAAACTCGAACTCGCGCCAGCCGAGTTTCTTGGCGAAGAGATCGCGGGTGATGTGTTCTTCCAGCAGGCGCGCGACCGGCACCACGGCCGATTGGAATGCCTCATCGGCCATCTCACCCGCGGTTGAGCGGTTGACGTCCCCCTGCAGCCCAAGCAACATTGGTGGCAACTCGAATGCGTTGGCAATCATGCGCAGCAGAAATTCCTGCCACTGGATGCGCAGGTCTGCGTCGGTGCCTCCGGCGAAGCGCAGCACCTCGGGCTTCTGCTCGCAGCTCAGCAACGGCACGCGGCCGGTGCCTTCAATCTCGTCCTGCCACCAGCGGATCAGGCGGTCGTGCTGTTCGGGCGTCGCTTCGTTCAACCACAAAGCGTATTGCACAACCGAGTTCGAGGCGAGCCTTCCGGCATAGCGATTCGCTGAGAGAAACTGGTTGACCGTTTCGAACGCGACCTCCAGGCGGCCGAGCCCGAACGGCGTGTGGCTGCGCGGATTCAGGCGCATGTACATCAATTCGTCGTCGAGCAGCGGGATCAACTTTCCGCTCGCCAGCGGGCCGTGTATCTGGCCGCAGCGAGACTGCGCGTAGCGCGGCTCCGCGGGATCGCCGCTCCAGGTGGGATCGATCTCAATGGTCGCGCCATCGACGGCCCACAGATGGAACGGGCGTAGCGCGTCGCCGGTTGCTTCCATCTCGATCGCGCCGAAGCCGCCGACCAGCAAGTCTTCCAGCGCCTGTTCGAAGACGATGCGGAAGCTATCGCTGACGTTCGGCTCTTCCAGGCAACGGCGCAGCACCTGTATGCGCTCGGCAGCGTCCGGCACGTCGGCGGCCGAGTAGCCGCGGCGCAACCTGACCTGCCAATCCATGCACGCGATCTTGTCCTTGACCACGTTGATTGCACGCCGGGCAACCGGTGTCTCGGCAAATTTGCGCAGGTTCGCCGCGGTTGGCTTGGGCGTGGTGTTCTGGCCGCGCCCGGGCGAATAGGGGCTCAAAATCGACGGCAACAGGGCCGTCTTGCGCTCGCCTTTGGTCGCGTCCCCGGCCGCTGCGTCGAGCGCGTCAACTCCCATCAACGTCTGCCATGCTCCTGTCACTCGTGTTCGAAGTCCCATATGCTTGCCTCTTTCCAAGGGTTGATTGCAAAAAAATCGGCACAGTCGAATGACTGTGCCTGCTTCTTGTTCCCTAATTCCTAATCCGTAATTCCTAATCCCTGCTTTACACTCGCAGCTCGATGCGCGCTGTCTCTGCAGCGCGCGCCAGGTCATTCATCGTCACCACGCGAATCTGCTGGCTCTCCATGGTCTCGACGCCGAAACGATAGCGTTGGCTGCTCTCGGTCTCCCCCTCCGAAACGTTGTCGCTGTCCGTCATTGCACGCAGCGGCTCCACCACCGCCGTCAGTTCAAGCTTTGCGTTCTCCACGCGCTCGACGCCTTCGTGCAGACGCGGCGCGGACCAGGCCAGCACCTTGGCTGCCTCCACCTCGGTCTCCAGCGAGACGGCGTGGAACATGCGGATCACACCGTTGGGCCTGTAGCCGCAGTCGATCTTCATCGGGTCGCCGGGTTGCGTATATATAGATGCGGCGATTTTCTTGCGCATCAGCCCCCACACGCCGGCGCGTTCGAACTCGTTGCGCATGGCCGCAGCAATGGCGGCGCGTCCGGTACGGCGGCGCTCGACCTTCACCTTCAGCGGCTCCACGTACATCCTCATCAGCAGGTCCAGTTCGGCGGCAACGTTTTCGGCAAGGCACGCGCGCGGCTCGGTCATCTGGAGCGAATTCGAAAAGCTATCCTCGATGGTGGCCAGCACCGGCTTTGTATCGGATGAACCCATCCGCAGCCTCGCCGTGATCTCACCTTCCAGAGCCTCGAGCAAACCGATGTCAGCCTCCGCATCCATGCAGCGCACACGGCTCCAATCGCGCGTGAAGCGCAGTTGCGCGGCATCCGGCCTGCCCGCCTCGCGCAGCAGCACGCCGATGTTGGCGAACTCGCCCTTCACCGGATCCGGCACGTAGCGGATGAGGAAGAACTCGCATTGAATACGCTCAGGCAATCGGACTCCTTTCAAGGGTTCGAGGTACTGGTACCAGGTTCGAGGTACCAGGTTCGAGGTTCGAGTGGAAAGCACTTGGTACGAGACAGTCGATCCATCGTGCTGAGTTGCAATTCATCTGCCAACTGCGATTTGCGTCTCATCGAAGACCTCGTCTCTCCCTCGAACCTAGTAACTTGCAACTTGCATCTCGCAACTACATCACAAACTTTCCTGGTACACTCGCTGCAAACTGCCGCGGCACGGCCACACTCATCTTCTTCTCCCACATCGGGAACGGCTCACGATTCGAATCCCGAAATGATGCAATCAATTCCCGCACACGGCTGCGGCGGCGCAGCAGTTGCTCCAGCAGCCGCTCGATCGTGGTCATGTCGCCGCCGTACCATTCGGGCGGAACGATATCCGCTATGTTCCACAATGTGTCGCCCTCCAGCTCCTCGATGCGGGTGAGCCACGGCTCGAAGCTCGGCCATCCGGTAACGCCGGCGTACACGCGGTTGCGCGCGAAGACGCCGCGCAGAGGGCTGTCCGGAAACGTCCACTCGCCCGCGTTGAAGCAGAAGCCCTGGTCGATAAACGTGGCGCGGTACCTGCGCTCGCGCGGCCGCCGGTCGAAGACGGCCTGACGCCCGTTGCAGTTGCCCGTCCACTTATCCAGCGCGAGCATGCCGGCGAACTCGGCCAGGTTGCGCACGCCGTCGAGCTGCTGCTCGGGCAGGTAGTCCACCACCTGGCCGGGCATCAGGCCGCCGATAAAGCGGCTGCCGAATTGCAGGCCCGGCGTGTAGCGAACCACCTGTCCGCGCGCCGGCTCCACGTGCATGCCCGGCGTGTTGTCGATCAGCCACGCCGACACTTCCACCACATCGGTCGCCGGGACGGTGAGGCCGGCCGCCTGCGCCAGCCGCGTCGCGATCAACTCGTTGGCCAGCACGCGCAAATGCTGCGGGTTGTTTTGGAACTTCACCACCCACAGCGCGCCGTCCGCGCCCAGCATCAACTGGCTCTGCGCTCCGCCGCGCATCCGTCGAATCGCCTGTACCGCAAGCACCGCCAAGAAATCTCTCCGCTCCAAAGGATACTGGAAATTAAGTTGCGCGGTTCGAGGTCCGAGGTTCGAGGCAAAAGCGTCAACTGCACAGGCAACCCCGCCGCCTGGAGCCTGTACCAGCCCGCCATTCTCATCCGTAAGTTCTGCTATCGCTCGAACCTCGAACCTGGTAACCAGGACCTAACCCGCTTCCTGCCGCCCTCCAACAACTCCTTGCGCACGGCCTGGCCGATGGCGAACGCCATTACGCAATCGTCGTGCGCGCCGTGGGTTGCGCCGGTGCGTCCGTTGGCGTGGCTCACGAAGGTGCGGCACTCCTCCAGCAGCCGCTTGCTCAAAAAAAGATCAGGCCTCTCCGCCAGCAGCGCGTCCAGGTTGCTGACCATTGCCGGTTTTGACACCGCGGTGGTCAGCCATCCGGGCATGCCTGCGTGCTCGTAGACTCGCTCGTACGGCTCGCCTTTTTCCAGATGCGCAAGCACGCCGTGGCCGTGGTTATTGCGTTCAATCACAAGCAGCGCCGGTTCGCCGGGAGTGCTGTACTCTCGCGCCAGCTCTACCGCGGCTCGCGCAAGTTCGCGCGGCTTCAGGCGGTGCTGCAACTCGGCACACTGCGCTCCGCTGTCCACGTCGATCACCTGAACCGCAGCATAGTCGCCCTCAGATCCGCCCCCGGCGGGATCGACCGCGACGATGTATTGCTTACCCGCCTGCACCGGCAGAAAAATCTGCAACCGTCCGCTGCGCCGAGTGCTGACGGGATCTTTCACGTCCTTCAGCCGCTCTTCCAGTACATCCATGTCGAAGCAGCACTCGCCGGTAGATCGGAAACATAACTCTGCGTCCTCGGCGAACTCCTGCACGCGCAGGCCCCGATAATCCGCCTCCAGAGTGCGGCGGAAACCGATCTGCGCATACGTGAGGCCGTGCGTCTCCATTAGCTCCAGCTCGTCCTCCCGCAAGTCTGTAACCTCGGCAGATACATATGCCGGCTCCATCCACCACGGAAAGAAATGCTTCACCACGCCGTTCTGCTCCGCCTGCTGCCACTCTTCGTAGAAGCAGCCGTACGCGCCGAAGGGCGTCGACTCCAGCACCAGCTCGCCGCCCGGAATCAGCGCAGCGCGCATCCCGGCAAGCGTTGCGGCCGCGTCGCCTGGCCAGCGCGAAACTTCGCTCAGGTGCATGTTCTGCACCGTCAGGCCGCGGCCAGCGTTCGAGTCGGCGGCGGTGAGGACACGAAACTCGCTGTCCAGTTCAGGAAATACCATCTGCCTCACGTTGGCACGGCTGCGCTTCAACGGACCCTTGCGCAGCTCCTCCGGCAGACACTCCCAGAAGCGCTGCACCATGCGGAAGATCGACTGCGCCGCGTCCAGCGTATGCGCCACCTGCACCGTCAGCACGCCGCGCGCAGTGATGGTCTTCAGGAAAAAGCGGCCCGCGATCCACGTCGTCATCCCCATCTGGCGCGCCTTCACCACGATGTTCTGCCTGCCTCGTCGGCGCGCGAACTCGGCCTGCACCGGGTTCGGCAGCAGCGGACTCTCTCCTCCTTCACGATCCCTTATCTTCAGCAAATCGCGCGCAAGCCAGGTGGAGAGGATCTCTCCCTCCGGCCCGCACGCCTTATTGAAATCCCTTCCGTATTGCAGCAGCGTTTCAAGATCGACACTGTTTTCATCCTTGATCATTGCGATTTCCCACCTGTATTTCCGATCGCTTGAATCCACCCGGACCCGCGATCTGTTGGAGCTGCGACTGCGTCCTCGCTTCAGGCCAGCGTGAGCCGCTTCACCGTTCCGCCCACCTTGATGGAAGGCGCACCGCTCGCGTCGCTTGACAGATAGAGTGCTCCATTTCCCATGGTTGCGTCAGCAATCTGCGTTGCGGTCCCGAGTACGCCCACACCCTTGATGGTGGTGATGTTCGTCGTCCCGTTGCTGTCGAATAGCGCAGTGAATTTGTCCATATCGACCGCGTCGATCATCAATTCGCCCAAAGGAGTGACTGCACCCAGGACGTAGGGCATCGCGGCATAGGCTGATCCAGTTTGATCGACCACTGTGATACCGCGAAGGGTCAGTTTGGACATGTTGCCGCCTGGGACGCCAGCGATGCGAACAATCGGGATCGCAGCGGGGTAAGCATCACTGCGTACCACCGTGAGGTTGTTGACCAGCACATGCTGGACATACTTCGCGGAGACATCAAGGAAAGCAGTAGCAACTAGCGGACGGTGAGTGTGATTGTGAATGGTGAGTGAGCGAACGTTACAGGTCACAAGGAACGGCGAGTACGCTTCCGTGTGAGCGATGTCGCAGTTGGAGAAGGAAATGTCTTGAATCTCATCTAGGTTTTCGTTGTTGCAAGCACCAGCACCAAGGCCCAGCGATGCGACGCAGCTTCTGACTGAGCCGACACAGTTGCTCACCGTCACCCGTGTAATCTTATTCGTGTTCCAGGTATTGAGAGAGTTCACCGAGTTTGAGCCGTAGGCTCGCATCAGGCTGAGAGCATTGTTGAAAATGCACGAGTCAATCACCACGTCTGAGATATTACCGCCGTATCCCTCATAAGCGTTGAGAGCAATTCCGTCATCGCCGGTCGCAAAGTAGCAGCCTATAATCCGGATCTTCTCGGCGGGGCCGTCGATATGGACACCATCATGGAGTGTGCCCCCAGATGTAAAACTACAGTTTGTAACAGACACGTCGCCCACGTTACTCAATGCCACGGCGTAGTAAGGGCAACTAGATGGGATGTTCAACCCGTCAAGAGTGATATGGGAAGCGCTCTGTAGTATTACTCCGTAGGTCGGATGTCCTATGGTCGTTGGGTTCGGAGATATCGTGAAGTTGCGCAGGGTGATGTTGGTGGCAACCCGGGCTGGAGCTGGGGTGCCGTTGAATGGCCCTTCGCTGTTGCCTGAATTTTGACTGATTGATTGACTCCAAGGTCCAATGCGAATTCCGTCACTCGCACCCGTCAAGTAAATGCCAGAGCCGGGGCCAATTCCTTCAATCGTCGTGTTGCCAGCGGGTGAGAGTATCAGACCGGAAACGTATGCCGCCCCGTCCAGAATCAGCTTGATTGGGTTGGTAGCCGTCGCAGTGGCGAGGAAAGCGTTGAGGATGGCGGTATCGTCGATCAGGTACATAGTGGTCGAGCGGTCGATGTTTCTAGCGATAATGTCGCCAGTGAGGATGTCGATGCCTAGCGCACAGCCAAGCTCTGATGCCTTCTTGACGGTGGTCTTGATTGCCCAATTCACCTTTGAATTGCCATAAAACGGGACATGCGGCGAAGCAATGGACATGGTAGGAAGGGAGGCTGCTTGTCCGGCCATGAACATCACCGTAGCCGGTGCTGGTCCTTGAGAGGTACCCTCTTCCGGTTTGAAGGAGATTCTGATGTAAGTCTGAGTACCCGGCAAAACAGCGTTAGCCATTCCAAAGGGTGCGCTGCCCGTAGTGTAAGGAAGATTGCCAATGTAATTCTTTGCGGCGTCGAACAGTTGGATTCCGACTTGCGTTCCGGTGTCGGCAATGGCATATCCGTCCGTCAAAACC
>JALYIG010000397.1 GCA_030775885.1 Acidobacteriota bacterium
GCCGTGGATGCGCCGGTGTGGATTGGGTTTTTGAAGCAGGTGTTGTGGAAGCTGGGCGGTGGGAAGGAATAAGGCCTTCAGAGCGGATGAATTTGGGCCACATGCAGCGTGACCTCAGCGGCTGAAGTCGCGATTACAAGTGCGCTCTTATGGCACGGCTGAAGCCGTGCCCTTAACGAGACAAATGCGGGGGTTCTTCGCTGCGCTCAGAATGACAACCTAAGAGACTGCTCAACCCACCCAAGCGGAGCTTGGATGGGGCACCCGTCGGGTTGAAGTCCCGGCCTATCTCAGATAGCGACGTTCTGGTTACTTGGCGCCGTTGTTTACGATTTGTTCGGCGTAGAAGTTTTCCACTTTGGCCTGGTCGCGGAGCATTTCGAAGTAAGCGTTCTGCACCAGCTGCGAGCGGCCGGAGCGGAGCAATTCGCGGATGCTCTGCTGCACTACGGGGTCGGTGATCTCGCGCTGACCGGCGGGCTCGCGATCGATGAGCTTGTAGATGGCGTAACCGACGGGCTTCTTGGACTGCTGGTCGAGCATGGGGAAGATGTCGGTAACCGACCCTGGCTGGAGTTTAAGAATAGCCGCGCCTACGGTGGGATCGGACTTGAGCTGGCTCTCGAAGGGGAAGCCCATGTCGCCGCCGCTGGCCGCAGTGTTGGGGTCTTCGGAGAAATTTTGCGCGATGGCGGCGAAGTCCTCGCCGGAGTCGAGGCGGTTCTTGAGCGCCTGGATTTTCTTCTTGGCTTCGGAGTCGGTAGTCGCCTTGCTGCCTTGCAGGTTGCCGGGCTGCGCCGAGGGAACGGAGGTGACGCGGATTACGGCGATATGGTAGCGCGGCTCGATCAGGTTGAACTCGGCTTTGTGCTGGGCGTAGTAGTTGGTGACGTCGGCGTCGGTGACGCTGATTTTGGACTTGATTTCCTTGCTGATCAGCTTATCGATGGTGAGGGAGCGGCGGATGTCGCGCTTAAGGTCGTCGAGGGTGCGCCCGGTAGTTTTGAGTTGCGCCTCAAACAGTTCCTGGGTGGGGAAGGGCGCCTTCATCTTGGCGACTTCGGCGTCGACCTCTTCGGGAGTCGCAGTGAGGTTCATCTTGGCGGCGCGCTGAACGAAGATCTCTTCATTGATGAGCTGCTTGACCGAGTTGAGGCGAAGCGACTGAGCCTCTTCCGCAGAGGGCTGCTGATTGGTTGCCTGCTGTTGCTGTTGCGCCTGTCCCAGTTGCGCCTCGTACATGCGATTCATGTCCGTGCGCATGATGGCGTGGCCATTGACGGTGGCAACGACGTCGGTAGTCTGGGGGCGTTTGCATCCGGCCAGCAGGAATAACGCGATGGGGAGCACCGCTGTGGCAGCTCGGAAGGACAAACTGCCTGCGTTCCCGACCCTTTGAATCTGAGTGGGGCTGGGCTTGGTTAGCCTGATTGCTGTACTACGCATGGTTCTCCGTTCCGCTGCTCGATCCGTCTCGCTGGGGCGACGCCATACACTTTGACTTCAAACTTATTTCCATTATGCGACTAACTTCCTGGCTTGGTTGGAGCCGGAGAAACGGGAGCCGGAGCTGAGGCGGCGGGGGCAGCGTATGGCGGAGGTGTCTGGCCGGCTGCGACCAGGGCGCGGTCGATGATGCGGTAGAGAGTATCGATGGGCACGACGCCCTCGACTTTCTCGCCGTTGACGTAGAGTACGGGCGCCTGATCCAGGCGTAGCGGATCTCCCTCGGCGGCGGTTTCGGATGCCTTGACGCTGGTGTCGTCCTGCTTGAGCACGCAGGCGACGAGTTGGGCCTGGTTGACCTTCTGGCGGATGCCCTCGTCAAGTGCGATCTTGTCCAGCGACTGGCTTGCCTTCTCAACGGTCTTCTCGGCGCCGGCCATCTCGGCGGCGTGGGCATGGACATGGTCGACGAAGTTCCAGTAGCCGGAGGTGGACTGCGCGGCGACGCAGTTCGCATCGATGGCGGCGTGCTTAGCCCAGGGATGCAGCTCTTCGAGCGGGAAATCGCGGTAGACGACGCGGACCTGGTTCTTGTAGCGGTTCAGCACGGCGGGGAAGATTTCCGCGTTCATCTGGCCGCAGAAGGGGCACTCGAGATCGTCGAAACCGACGATGGTGACGGGGGCATCGGGCGGGCCGCCGCGCGCAGGCCTTCCGGCAGTTGAGATGCTGTCGACGATGCTCTGGCTGAGGTCGAATTTGTTGAACTGCGCGAGCGTCTTGCCATCGCTGGAGATAAGGAATACGGCAGCCCTGCCGCTCTTGCCCTCGGATGCGAAGGTGACGGAGATCTGCGCGTAGCCAGGGATTTCGCTCTTGGCCGGCTCGCTGACCGTGATGGTGAAATCAGGGGAGATCTGCGCCTTATTGCGGATGGTGAGTTCGACGCGGCGCGCCATGGCGGGTGAGAGTTTGACGCCCGCCTGGACGGGCTCGGGCCCGGAGGAAGCGGTCTGCGCATGGCATCCCAGAGCGGCAATTAATACGACCAGCGCGAGCGAACGCAGCGGTCTGACCCCATTCAACATAGTCCTCATTATCTCACGTAGCGGCATGGAGTTCGGATGCGTAAGCCCGCCCTGGCAGAGCTAGGACGGGGCACCCACCTTTGTGGCAGTGGACTAAAAGACCTGGTTGGAGTGGCGCAGGTTTCCGGCGCTGCCAATGTTGGCCAGGGTGAAGTTGAACTTGTATCCATTGTCGTTGCGGGCGTTGCCCAACTCGTACTTGCGGTATTCCACGCTGATACCGCAGCAGTTCCAGTTGTAGGAGGTTTGCACGGCGCCGTACTGAACGGTGCCAAGGTCGAGGTCGAGTCCTGCGGTGGCTGCCGCGCTGAGCCCGGAGCGGGCCGGATCGCCGAATCCCAGATGGACGCGCATCTGGTTGAAGTCGGCCACCGACGACAGCACGCCATCGACGTAGGAGCGGGCCGGCGCGTTGAGGCGGGCATAGCTGAGGCCGGAGACGATGTTTCCGCGATGCACGTCGAGGTAAAAATTGTTGGCGGTGAACTTGCTCCCGCAGGGGCGAACGGGGTTGCTGATCAGCGCGGGCAGCACCGAGGAGGAGCAGGTGTCGAAGTCGAAGTCCCACTCGAAGTCGGTAGAGTCCGACGTGCGGATGCGCAGGCGGGATACGATGGGCGAGAGATCGCGCGGGCCGGTGAGGAAGGAGATGCCGGAGAAATCGAGCGTGCTGCCGAGGATGCTGCGCGGGCCGGTGAGAGCAACTGCACCGCCGAAGTTGGGATCGAAGAAGTACTTCTGGGCGACGCGCCAGCTGATCCACTCGCGATCTCCGCAGATGGGAGCGGCGGTGGCAGCGTGGTTGGCGGCCTGGCCGGGGTCCTCGATGGCTGCGTCCTCGGCCGGCGAGCCGAGGATCTCGGTAGCGTCTGCGAAGGAGCCGGCGGCGCGACAGGGCTGGTCGACCTTGCGACGCAGGAAGAGCCTCTGGGTGGCGCCGTATTCCAACTCGTTGGTGTCGCTGGCGATATCTACGGTGTCGAAACGCAGGACCCGGGCGTAGTTGTCGATGCCGTGGGTGTAGCGGTAGGTAATCTCCGGCTCGATGGTGTGCTTCACGTCGCGGCCGAAGAGGCGGCGGATGATGCCTGAGTCGAATGTCTTCTCCACGATGGGCGGGCGCACGTCGAACTGAATCTCGACGGCGGCGCGATTGAGCGGCGCAGCGTCTTCCACCGGGTTGGGAATGCCGGGGACGGCGGGGAAACGGCTTTTGCTGTAGAACGTATCGTGCCCGCCAATGGAGGGACGAAGGCGCCATCCGCCGCCGCCGAAGGGCCGTGCAAGCTCGGGATGAAGGTCGAGCCGTGCGATCATTCCGCTAGTCTGGAAGTTGGGCTGGGTGCGCTTGAGGGCGGCCAGCGAGCTGTCGAGGCTCCACTCCAGGCCGGTGGCTCCGAGCAGGTGGTCGGCGGCAGTAAACTCCAGCGCGGGCGCATGGAAGATACGAACCTGCTCCTCCGGCTGAGTCAACGTGGAGACGCGCTTCTCACCCTGGTAGCGGTCGCCCTCGACCGATGCGGAGACGCCGTCCCACTGCCGGGTAGCGTAGATGGTGGAGACGACGTCGCTGGAAACGGCTTCGTTGAAGTTGGAGGAAAAGGCCTCGCGGTAGGTGAAGGAGCTGAGATATTCCACGTCGGCGACGGCGCGGGCCGCGACCGGCGGATTGGGATTGGAAGTGGTATCAGCAAGGAAGTCCTGGCTGCGGACGAGGTCGTAGCGGCCGGAGAAGAGCAGGTCGGTTCCGCTCTGATTGACGCGAACGTTGCCTCCGCCGGGGAAGTAGCCGCGGTCGTGGAGCGCGTTGTAGTGGGCCATGACGAAGTTCTGGCCGAGGCCGCGGTAGCGCAGACCGGCAGTCTGCTCCCAACCTCTCGCGGTGTAGTAGAGGAAGCCGAGGGTGAGGTCGGTGCTGCGGTTGATCGCCCAGTAGACCTGCTCGCCGATGGTGTCCCCCTTGGCGGCGGAGTTGATGCCGACCTCCGGAATCAGGATGCCGGTTTGGCGGTCGCTGGTGTCGACGGGATGGGTGACATACGGAAGCCATAGCACGGGGACGTTCATCAGGCGGAAGACGGTGTTGTGCGCCGAGGCCTTCTCACCGTCGACACTGAACTCCGCGCCGGAGAGAACCCAATCCGGCCGCGGCAGCTGGCAGGAGGTGATGGTGCCGCCAAAGATTTGATACTCGCGCGGGCCGGTTTTGACCACCATGCGGCCGGTGAAAAGGAACGGATTGCCGTTGGCGTAAACCGCGCGGTGCATGACAACTGCTTCGCCCATGGCGGCCCGGCGGCGCTTTGCACCGGCCGATCCGGAGACGTCGTAGAAGGCTCCGGTCTGGGTGCGTACGTTGAAGGCGCCGTGACTGGCTTCGATGCGCTCATCGCTCTCGCCGAGCGTGACCACGACGTGGCCGGTGAGAGTGACGTCGCTGGTGGTCTGGTTGAACTCCATGTGGTCGGCGGAGAGGACGCGGTCGCGGAAGGTGATGACTACGCCGCGATCGAGAATGGCAATGCCGTTTCTGAAAGTCTCGGTGCCATCGGGTGCGGTTTCAATATGGACGTTGGTGGCCGGCGGCGGGATAGGGATGGCGTCGGGATAGGGCGCGTCGACAAGAGTTTGCGCGGTGGCTGGCGCCGTTGCGGACAGAGGTGCCACAGTCGTCACCTGTTGCGCGGATAGATGCGCGGGATTTGCGCCGGACAGCATGATACTTATGAAGAAGCAGACGCGTCTGATTATCTTAATGGGTGAGAAATTGCCGCGGATGCGGCTTCCGGCGCCCGGCATAGGCGAGCAAAGCAGCCCTCGGAGCGGCTGGAGAGAATTTCGATTCAGATGGTTCACACGCACCACAGATAGAGGTTAGACGATTTCACGGAAGTGGGTTTGGGTTTGAGCAAAATGGGCTCCGCACTGCTAAACACGACATCCGGGCTGGAGTTTGCACCGAGCGAAGAATCCGCGCGGGCGGAGGCGACGCCGCAGACGTCTACCGAGGCATTGCGGGCGCAGGTGGCGGAGCGTCTGGCCGCGCATCGTGCGCGTCGCAGCGGCGAGGCGGCGCAGGCGAGCAGGCCGGAACAGCCGCGCCAGACAAACAGTCGCTCGGCACAGATTGCGGCGACGGTGGCCGAGCGGTACGCAAAGACGCAGAGTTACCGGGCATTTCTGGCGGCGGAGGCAGAGCGCGCGACCCAGCAGGCACGGGCGGTAGCGGAGGTGGCGGCTTTGAATGCGCAGGCCGTGGCGGCCGCGCAGCAAAGACTGTTGGATGCGCTGGACCGGCATGAAATCGCTGAGGCGAGTCAGGATAAAGCGCGGGCGGATGCGGTGCGGCGGGATGCGGCTGAGGCGCACGCGCGCGAGATTGCTGCGCGGAATAAGACAGCCGCGGTTGAGCTGAATCTGTGGCCCGATCTTGAAGCGGCTCAGCGCGAAGACACACGCGGCGAGACGGCGCGCCCGGCACGAACTCCGCGGCGAAATCCGGCTGCGAGCGTCGATGCTGCTGCTGGACAATCACCAAATGCAAGCTCGCGGACTGCGGCCGGGCTGACGGTGCGGCTGTATGAGGATGCTGCGAGCAGCGCCCATGTTTACCTTGGGCGTTCGCATCACCCCGCGACGGGCGCGCACACCAACCGGCGCGAGGAACCAACTCGCAACGAGGCCGAGGCTTACGCGCTCGATGAGGAGATTGCGTTCCGTCAGGCTCCGGTGTTCGAAGAACCTGCCGGGCCGCCGGTTCCTCTGCCAGCCAACCTGATTCAGTTTCCGCGGCAGTTGGTGGCATCGCGCAAGGCGCGTCCGCGATACGCGGAAGGCCCTCTGCGCGAAGAGGAGGAAGCTCCCGGCGATGGGCAGTTGCGCATCTTCGAGGTGGACCCGGCACAGATATCGACCCACGCCGATGCGGCGGATCCGGCCGCGCCGCAGTGGACGTCGATCTGGCTGGACACGCCTTCCGGAGTTGGGAACTCCGCAGCCGAATTCGGCGCGCTCGACGAGTACGCGCCGGGGAGCGCAGATGCGCTTCCGGAAGTGGCTGCTCTGCTCGCGCCTCCGCCCATCCAGGCGGCATCGATCCGGAGGCGGATACTGGCGTCGGCGATCAACACGGCAATTGTGGGTTTGGGAACGCTGGGGTTCGCGGCGATCTTCCTGTCGGTCTCCGCGCGCGGTGTTCAGTGGCCCGTGGCGGACGACTCGCGGATGCATGCAGTGGGGCAGCTTGGAGCGGCGATTGCAGTACAGACCGGACTGCTTCCACTGCAGGCCGCGGCCATAGGAGCAGGTGCCTTCGCTATCCTCGCGTTGCTGTATCACGCGCTGTTCTTCTGGTTCTCCGGCGCGACGCCGGGCATGCGCGCGGCACACATCGCGCTGTGTACCTTCGACGACGAGAATCCCACGCGACGCGCGGTGCGGCGCAGGCTGGGAGCGATGTTGCTCTCGGCATGCCCACTGGGCCTGGGATTTGTGCTGGCGGCGCTCGATGAAGAACGCCTGACGTGGCACGACCGCGTGACCAAGATGTATTTGCGGAGTTACTAAAATCTAGTTGTCAGTTGTCAGTGAAATACTGATCTGCTGCAAAGGAAAAGGCTGCCTTTTGCGGGCAGCCTTCATCGTATCTCTCGCTCAAACCTCAAAGAACCGAGACACTCAAACCTAGAAGGTCGTGCTGACCGTCAGGCGGAAAGTCTTTCTCGGTTCGCGGAGTTCGTAGGCCGGTCCGTACAACTGCAGCGCCTGCTGGTAGCTGTACAAGCCTGCGCCGTTATTGGGGAACATGTTGCGAAAGGCTGCGTTGCTGACGGCCAATTGCTGCGGCACATTCTCAAACAGGCGCAGCGGGTTGTACGCGTAGTAGAGGCGGAACGGAGCGTTGACGATGGGCAGGATCACCTGCAGTTCGGCGCCGTTGGACATGCGCGGCACAAAGTTGGTGCCCGGCACAGGGTTCAACTGCAGAGGCGAGAACGAGGGTACCGACTGACCGCCGAAGCATGCGCCATTGACGAAGGTGGGGCATCCGTAGAGCGGGCTGGAAAGAACCGCTGCGCCGGCGACGCTCTGCCGCAGTTGCGACGGCTGCAGATTTCCGGTTAGCCCGAAGTCGGTGAAAAGGGCGAACGTCACCTGGTTGATGATGGGGATGCGGTACTCGATGTTCGCGGTCAGCGAGGTATCGCCGCCCACCGCAACCAGCCGGTAGATGGGCACCGGGACGGTGATGTTGCCCAGGTTCGGGTTGGTGGGATCACGCGGAATGGTGGTGCCGTCCGGGTTGGTGAGGTTGTAGCCCACGTTGACCGGGATGAAGGTGTAGGGGGATGCCGCACGGATATCGAAGCCGCGGATATCCGACTCGCCGCCCCCGTAAATGCGGCTTGTTGGGGGAGCGACCTCGCCACCGAATCCGTTGATGTGAGCGAACTGCACGCGCATGCCGAGGACGTTGCGGCCCTCGTTGTTGATGCGCAGCAGCTTCATCGGGTAGAACTGGCGGAAGCTGGCGACCGGCTGGATGAACTTCACATTGCCGCCCGCGCCGGCGATCTGCACGGAGACGTTGAAGTCGCGACCGCGCGTAGGACCGACCGAACGGTTGACGCTGGAGAAGCTGAAGCTGGGCTGGATGGTCGACGTGACGATGCCGCTGAGTTGATTGGGCCCGGCCACGCCGGAACGGAACGCGAGCGACTGGAAGACGTTGCGCGTGTTGTCGTTAAATGTCTGGATGGACTGCCGCGTAAGGCCGTAGGTGACGCCGATGCTGGTGGTGCCTCCGTGCGAGGACCAGAGATGCTTCAACGGCTCGCGCACCGACACGGTGAATCCAGTGGTGGCCGTGTTGTAGTTCGTCAGCAGCGAGCTCTGTGCGTTCGACACGTTGGCGCTGGCGCCGTTGGAGAGGGAATAAGCCTTCGCGGGGTTGTAGTCGTTCTTGCGGGTAAACACTTCAACGCCCACAGTGATGGGCTTGTTGCGCAGATACGGCTCGGTGAATCCGAAGCTCAGGTTGCGCGACAGGTCGCCGACATTGGCGTTGGCGGAGAGAGTTTCGCCCAGACCCAGGAAGTTGTTGGTCTCGTAATTCAGTCCGATGAAGGTTCCCGACAGGCCGCTGAGACCGCCGTTGAGGCCGATGGAGTTCTTACCCTTCTCCTTCACCTTCAGCAGCAGATCGACCGTGCCCTCGTCGGTGTTCTGGCGGGTTTCGGTGTCTTCTTCCGACTTGAGCACGTCGAAGTAGCCGAGCTGATTCAGACGCAGGATGGAGTAGTCCCAGCGCTGGCTGGAGTAGACTTCGCCTTCCTGTAGCAGCAGTTCGCGGCGGATGACCTTATCCCGGGTGACACTGTTGCCGGTGAACTCAATGCGAGAGACGTAGAACTGCTTGCCCTGATCGATGTCGATATCCCAGTAGACGAGCTTCTTGACATCGTCGTGACGCGGCACCGGGTTGGCCACCATCACCACGTATCCGCGGCCGGTGTAAGCGTTGCGCAGTTCCTTCAGGCCCTTGGAGAACAGGGTCAGATTGAACCACTCGCCGTCCTTCTGGGTGAACACGCTGCGCAGCGCCTTCACGTTCCATTCCTGCGGATTGACTCCGGTGAAGTTGATGCCGCCGAGGCGATAGCGGTCGCCTTCTTCTACGGGCATCAGGATGTCGATGCGCTTTCCGGTGGAGGGGCGCAGAGTGAACCAGTTGAGGCCTCCGGCGTCGCGCACATGGGTCTGCGCCTCGGAGGTCTGCGCCAGGAAGTAGCCGCGGTCGCGGTAGGCCTGGCGAACGCGCTCCGTATCCTCATCCAACTTGCTTGCGTCGAAGGTGCGGGGCAGCAGGTTTTCCAGGAAGATGGATCGCGGGATGCCGATGGGCTTGGTGTTGACCATCGCATTGCGCAGGATGTGGTCGTTGAGGCTGACGTTGCCGTCGAAGGCGATCTTACCGACCTTCACGGTGGGGCCTTCCTTGATCTTGAAGGTAATCTCAACCGCGGACGGCGGAATAGTCTTGTAGACCGGGGTGACGGTGGCGAACTGATGGCCGTGTTCGCTGAGCAGGTCCTTGAGCACGGTGACGGCGCGCATCACGCGGGTCTCGTCGAACTGGCTCTCCGGCACCAGGCCAACTTTGGCCTTCTTGAACCGCTCCTCCACGTCCGACAGCGTAACTGCATTCAGCCCCTGGTAGTCGATGGTGGCCACGTGCGGCTTTTCCTTCACATAGACGACGAGCTGGATGCAGTTGGGAGTATCTACCCTCTCAATCCGCAGCGTCTCAAAGTATCCCGTGTTCCAGATGGAGTTGAAGTCGCGCTCCACCGTGGCCGGGTCATACGGGTCGCCGGCGTGGGAGAACATGTGCGCCAGCACAGTATCCTTGGGAATTCTGCGCTGCCCGATCACCTGCGTCTCGCAAAGGGCCTGTGACCCGGCGGCCGGGGCTTCCGGCGCAGCGGCAGCGGGGGTATCCTGCAACGCAGCCTGGGCCACGATCTGCGGCGCAAAACCCACCGAAGATGCAGCGAGAACAGCTGCCGCAGACAGCAGGCGGGCGGTCGAGAAGCCTCTGGAGCGCGTGCGCACAGACATTAGCTTGATGCCCAGGAAACTTCCGTTCACTCGCTTTACCGTAAAGATACGCACACCCTCATTGCTGTTCAGATTTCGCCGCCCCGCAACTGTTCAGGGGAAGTCCTCATTATATGGGAGCAACTCCCCCCGGCGCGAGTTCCCGTCGGCGGAGTTTGTCATCCTGGCGAAGCAGTTTTTGCTTGTCATTCTCTGCTTGTCATTCTGCGCGTAGCGAAGAATCCCCGTATTTTGCTCGAAGCGCCCCGCCCTGCGCCTGTCTGAGCTGCCTACAGAGGCTGCTGAAAAACACCGTCCTGCTTAAGGGCACGGATTTATCCGTGCCGCAAAGGGTTCCTTTGCAATACGGCTTCACAGGCTGCGGAAAAAGTCGCTTTCGGAGTAGCAGCGGGCTTTAGCCCGCGGTAACAATACAGAAAACTAAAGGGCTTTGGCCCTGGGTTCTCGTCAGCATATCTACAAGAGCCGTTTTTCCGCAGCCTGTTCGGCCGCTGAGATCGGCTTTTCTGGGCTGCACCGACTTTTTCAGCACCCTCTACAACCCCCGCGCCCGCTCAATCGCCCGCACCACCGCGCGGGCCTTGTTGGCGCACTCCTCGTACTCCTTCTCCGGCACCGAGTCCGCCACGATCCCGCCGCCAGCCTGGAGATGCCCCTGATCCCCGCGCATGTAGAGCGTCCGGATCGCGATGCAGGAGTCCAGATTGCCCGAGAAATCCGCGTACAAAATCGATCCGCCGTAGACTCCGCGCCGCGACGGTTCCAGCTCCTCAATGATCTCCATGGCGC
>JALYIG010000398.1 GCA_030775885.1 Acidobacteriota bacterium
GTCGGGACCGCAGGCTTGGGGGCGAGGGTTTCGGCGGTGGCACCGTCGTCGACGCCGTCGAGCTTGGCCTGATAGTGGATGATCTGCTTGAGGATGTCGTAGGGGAGGCCGCTAAACGGAATGACGCGGCCGTTGATTGCGATCATGGGGGTCTGGTCGACGTTTACGTCTTCGGCTAGTTTGATGTCGGCTTTGACCGCGTCTTTGGTGGCCTGGGTTGCTGCGCAGGCGGAGATGGCGTCCGAGTCGAGGCCGGCGCGCTTGGCAGCGGCATTGAGCAGGGTGTCCTCGGTGGCCTGGGTAAGGCCTTCCTGGGTGTCGTAAACGCCGGCGGCGTACTTGAAGAAGGCGTCATTGGAGACCTTCTGGGCGCAGACTCCGTAGGCGGCAGCCTTGAAGGCTGAGGGATGGATCTCGATGAGCGGGAAGAGCTGGAATACGATGCGGGCCTTGGGGAAGTCGCGGACGATGTCGTCCATCGTGGACTGGGCCTCTTTGCAGTGTGGGCACTGTAGGTCTGCGAATTCGACGATTTCGAGATCCTTGGAGGCGGCTCCGCGAGATGCACCGTCTGCGCGTGCTTTGAGGACTTCGCGGATGTCGGCGAAGGGGGTTGCGCCGAACGGAACCACGCCGGAACCCTCGCCAATGGCGTGCTTGCCGTCCGGAGTGATGTAGAAGGTGGCGGCCTGAACCTTGGCGTCGGCGGCGGCCTTGGTGGTGACGAAGACTGTGACCTTGACTACACCGGGCGCAGGGGTGGTCTGAATGGCCATGACGCGGTAGAGGCGACTGGGGTCGACTCCCCAGACCTGGCGGAGGAAGGCGTTTACGGTATCCACGGTGGGCGTGGGGGAGGTGAAGTAGCGAGGGCTGGTAGGCGGGAAGGGATCAGCCGGAGTGGCGGCTGGCGTGGGCGCGGCGGCCAAAGAAGTCGGTGCTGCGGGGACCTGCGCTGGAGCGGCGGCGGCGGGGGCCTGGGCCAATGCAATGGAAGCTGTGAGGGAGAGAAGGAGGGCGGCCGTCAAGACTGCAAATCGGTTCTTCAATGAGTTCCTTTTGTGCGCGGTGGCGAAATGTGATGGAGTTGCGCGGCGCGCAAAACTGCGCGAGCACTGCATATCCATCGTATCAATAGACGCAGAGAGGGCCAAGTTGGGAAAGGCGCAAGTGGCGGGCCGCGAGGAAAGACAACTACCGAGATTCTGACTCTTTGAGTCAAAATGACGGCTGTGGAAGGCTAGAGCTGGACTTTGACTGCGATGGGGAAGCGGCGGCCGTTGCCGAAGGATTTTTGCGTGACCTTGAGGATGGGAGCGGCCTGCTGGCGCTTGTACTCGCTGCGCTCCACCAGCGAGAGGACGCGGCGGATGAGGTCGAGGTCGACTGGGGTCACTAAACCCGGCTTGGGATCGACGTCGACGATCGTGGCGGCGTCGGTGAGTTCGGTGAGGATCTGCTCGGGTGAGCGGTAGCGCTCGACGTAGGCCTCGAGGATGGGGTCGAGGATTTCGTAGGGCGGGAGGGAGTCCGTGTCTTTCTGGCCGGGGCGAAGTTCGGCGGAGGGCGGCTTGGCGATAGTGTTGTGGGGGATGACTTCGCGGTCGCGGTTGGCGTATTTGCTGAGGGCGTAGACGCAGGTCTTGAAGACATCGCCGATGACGGCCAGGGCGCCGACCATGTCGCCGTAAAGAGTGCAGTAGCCGGTGGACATCTCGGACTTGTTGCCAGTGGTGAGGACGAGCGCGCCGAACTTGTTGGAAAGCGCCATCAGGATGGCGCCGCGGATGCGGGACTGGAGGTTCTCTTCGGCGAGTCCGAACGGGGTGCCGGCGAAGAGCGGCTCGAGAGTGCGGGTGTAGGCGGTGAAGACGTCGTGGATGGCTGTGAGTTCGAAGCGGATGCCGAGGTTTGCCGCGAGGGAGCGGGCGTCGTCGATGGAGCCGGTGGAGGAGAACTCGCTGGGCATGCCCACGCCGAGGACATTTTCGGGGCCTAGAGCTTCGACGGCAATGGCGGCGACGAGGGCGGAGTCGATGCCTCCGGAGAGGGCGACGAGGGCTTTGGAGAAGCCGCACTTGCGGACGTAGTCGCGGGTGCCCAGGACCAGGGCGGACCAGATAGCGGGGATGTCGGCGGGATTTGTGGCGCTCGGCACTGGGTCCGGATTTATCTGGGGTGGCCCTTCGCTGAGGATGACAGGTTGTTTGCCGGTGTCGATGATGAGGAGGTCTTCTGCGAAGGAGGCGGCCTGGGTGAGGACTTCGCCGTCGGGGGCGAGGGCGAGGGAGGAACCGTCGAAGACGAGGGAGTCGTTGCCGCCGACCTGGTTGACCATGACGACGAAGGCGGAGTGGCGGCGGGCGATGGCGGAGAGCATGTTGCGGCGGAGGTCGCGCTTGCCGGCCCAGAAGGGCGAGGCGGAGATGTTGAGGATGATGCGCGGGTGGCCGGAGGCGATGGGGTCGGGGAGCGTGGCCCATTGGCGCATGAGCTCGTCGACGGGATCGATGGGATAGAGACGGCGCGGCCAGAAGCCTTTGTCGTTCCAGGCATCTTCGCAGACGGTGATGGCGAGGGGCTGACCGTTGAGCAGAGTGAGGGATTGGTGGGTGGCGGGCTCAAAGTAGCGCTGCTCGTCAAAGACGTCGTAGAAGGGCAGAAGCATCTTCTGCTGAAGGAAAGTGACACTGCCGTTCGAAATCAAGGCAGCGACATTGCGGGCGTGCTTGCCGGCTGCGTCGGAGGTGGCCATGGCCGTTCCGCAGAGGATGGCGGGGCCGGTGGTGGTGGAGGCTGCGATCTCTTCGAGCGTTTGCTGAGCGCGGCTGAGGAAGGCGGCCTTTTCGAGGAGGTCGGCCGGCGGGTAGCCGCAGATGGACAGTTCGGGGAATACGACCAGGTCGGCGGACTGGGAGCCAGCGCGGGCGCTGAAGTCGAGAATGAGGCGGGCGTTGCCGGCGAAGTCACCTACGGTCGGGTTGATCTGGGCTAATGCGATCTTCACGAATTAAGTTTACCGCGAGGAGCAAGACGAAAGCGGATGTCCTTCCGGACAGGCGCCCTTCGCGGGCGGCGGGCGTTCACACGCCTTTTCGTTGCTTCGCGTGGTCCTCCCGCTGGTCGGCACAAAATCTCGTTTGCGACCATCGGGAGCATCTTCGCAAAGCTCAATACGCGTCGCGAAGTGACCGCTGTCCGCGCAGGGCGCTTGTAATTTAGGAGCCGGTTCCGGAGAAGACTACGCCTACGGTGCGGGCGAGGATCTTCATGTCGAGCCAGAGAGACCAGTTCTCGACGTAGGCGGTATCGAGGGAGATGTAGCTATCGAAGGAGGGATCCTGGCGAGCTTCGACCTGCCACAGGCCGGTCATGCCGGGGAGGACGTCGAGGCGGCGGAGGTGTGCGATGTCGTACTGCTCGACTTCGGAGGCGATGGGGGGGCGTGGGCCGACCAGGCTCATGTCGCCGCGCAGGACGTTGTAGAACTGCGGGAGTTCGTCGAGGGAATACTTGCGCAGGATGCGGCCGACACGTGTGACGCGCGGGTCGTTGGTGATTTTGAAGAGGATGCCGTCGCGCTCGTTCTGGTCCTCTAAATTTTCTTTGAGTCTGTCGGCGTTGGTGCACATGGTACGGAACTTGTAGCAGGCGAAGGTGCGCCCCTTGCGGCCGATGCGCTCGGCGCGGTAGAACGCGGAGCCTTCGGAGTCGAGCCGGATCGCGGCCATGATGATGAGCATGAAGGGCGCGAGGAGGATCATGGCGAGGACGGCGCCAGTGGTATCTAGCACGCGCTTGAGCAGGAAGGCGCCCACCGGCAGGTCACGGCGGTGGAGCGGAATGGTTGGGAACTGGCCAATGTATTCGATGGGCGCATTCCATGCGAGGCCGTCGTAAAGGTCGGGGACAACGCGCACGTCGATGCCGACGGCACGGGCTTCTTCGACGAGCGAAATGACGAGGCGTTTTTCGGCGGGGACGGAGAAGAATATCTCGTCGACGAAGAGGGCGCGGGCGAGCGAGAGGCAGTTGCGCACGTCTCCGATGATGTCGGCGTCGCCGGATTCTGCCTCGTGTTCCGTGAGGGCGACAAAGCCTTTGAAACGAAAGCCGAGATGGCGGAGGGATTCGAGGTGGTTGCGCAGGGCGTGGGCGACGCGGCCGGCGCCGACGATGAGGACATTGCGGGTTTCGAGGCCGTTGCGGTACCGGCTATAGACGATTTTGCGCCAGAAGGCGCGGCGAATACACATGAGGATGGTGGTGAATACGACGAGCAGGACGACAACTTCGCGGGAGACCATCTCTGCGCGGCGCTGGAGGTAGAGGGTTCCGCAGAGCAGGAGGCCTGCGGTGAGGATCGCCTGGATGGTGAGGCGTTGTTCGTTGAGTCCGTTGCGGCTGAGGATGGCGCCGTAAAGTCCGTAAGAGCGCAGCAGGACGACGACCAGGACTCCGAACCACACAAAATAGAGGAGCATTACGGTGTGTGCTGAGTGGAGGAGGAACGGGAGCAGCGAGGTGGTGCGGATATCTTCTGGGACTGCGACGCGGAAACGCAGCGCGAGGATGGCTGCCACTCCGACGGTCAGGAGGTCGAGGGTAGCCCAAATAAGGCTGGTGACCGAGGGGCGGTAGAGCAAGCCTGCGCGGTCTGAGGCCGAGCCGGAGCGAGCTCGCCTTGGTCGGCCTGAAACGACTACTTGTTCGAGATAATCCGGTGTCGCCATGGCGAACGGCTCTCTCACTCCCACGACGCGTATGTTGACCGTCGAAATCTTGTATGCCGGATAAACCCGGTTTCAGTTTGAGCAGCTTACGGTAATTTGTACCGTTCGAGATATTCGGGGATTTGGAATCTCCGTTGGGAGGCCAAAGCACCAAAAGATATCTCGCTTACCGGGCGAGCGCTCGAGTCGGTGAAACTCTTTCAACAGCTTCTCGCAAAGGGCGGCAACGCAGACTAGCCAGGTTGCGCCCGAGTCGGACAATGGAGTGAAACGTGCCAGCGTTCTGGTCTTTCTTTGAGGATACTGAAAGCAAAGGGAGATGGCAATTACTGTATGAAGCTAACTTGAGAGGGTGCAGGTAACTCTCTAGTCACGCTAACCCGGCAAAACGAGTTCATCGAGAGCCAGAAACTCCTTTAGAATGGGGTCTTCGGTACGGTCTATTTCTTCCATGGTGCCGAAGAATCGTGCCTCTCCCTGGTGGAGGAAGACGACCCGGTCGGCGAGTTTGCGTGCGAACCTCATGTCGTGAGTCACGACGATACTCGTGAGATGCAACTGGGTCTTGAGGCGTTCGATGAGACCTCCAAGAAGATGGCCCATCAGCGGGTCGACCATGGTGGTTGGTTCGTCGTAAAGGACGGCTTCGGGTTGGGAGGCGAGCGCTCGGGCGATAGCGACCGAGCGCTTCATGCCGGTGGAGAGATCTGACGGCTGGAGGTCTTCCATCCCCGCAACACCGACCATTTCAAGCATGCCTTTGACGATTTGCTGGATTTGATCTTCCTGAAGGTCATGCCGCTCGCGCAGCGGGAATGCCACGTTCTCCCCCACTGTGATGGAGTCGAAGAGAGCGCCGTTCTGAAAGACCATGGTGACCTTGCGGCGGACGGCCTGAAGCTGCTTCTCGTCGAAACCGCAGATATCTTCACCGGCGACGAGGACGCGGCCAGAGTCGGCGCGTAGGAAGCCCATGAGTATCTGGAGTGAGACGGACTTACCGACTCCGGAGCGGCCGAGAATACAGAGAGTTTCACCGGGAAGGACGTAGAAGCTGACGTCCTTGAGGACGACAAGATCGCCGAAGGATTTATTGACGTTTTCAAATGCGATGTAAGGGGCCGGGGGCTGGGCAGCGGAGTTGGCGGGCTGGCCTGGAGCGTCGGGCGGCGCGTCGTTGGCGGAGACGGCTTCCGCGGCGGCCTCATTTTGCTGGGCGGCCTCGGCCATGAATTCGCTGACGGCGCTCTGCAAGCCGGGGGAGACGTCCGCGGTTAATTCGCTGACATCGGGAAGCTGGTCGGGGGTAGCGCCTTCGCTGGTGGGCGGGTGCGGCTCGTCCTGAGTGCGCTCGCCGGCGGGCTCAGCAGACTTCTCGTCTGGCTTGGGTTCTGGCTTCTGGTCTGGGTCTGCCATGGGTATCTCTATGATGCACGATGGCGAGGTGGAAAGGGAGGGACAGGGAATCTGGCGGGATTCAGGGTTCGAGCGCGTCGAGGTAGGCTTCGGCCCTGATGAAGTCCTCCGGCGTGTTGAGATTAGTGAACCAGTGAGGTTGCGAGGTAAGTTCCGCGAGCGTGATTTCGGAGAGGAAGTCCGGGTTCAGGCCGACGGGTTGAATGCTGAGGACCTGCTCCAAGGGCTGGCTGTGCTGGAGTGTAAGGACTTCGGCAGCGGCTTCGAGGACGGGCAGGAGTTTGAACTCGCCCAAGGCTAGGGCTGCTGCAATGGATGGGGCGATCTGTTTGTGGATTAGGCAGACTGTGGGCTGGGTGCGGCCATCGACGGAGAACATGGCAACGCGTGTGGTTGAGCCGGTCGCGGTAATTTCAGCTGCCCACTTGTGGAGGATGGCGGTGGGCAGGAAGGGTACGTCGACCGGGAGGATAAGGAGCCAGTCGTGGGGTGAGTGGGCGAGGGCGGCTTCGATTCCGCCGACGGGGCCGCAGTCGGGGTGGATGTCCGGCACGAGCGGAGCGCAGGAGGCGAGCGCGTGGTTGCTGCTGAGGATGTTTACCTCGGCGCAGACACGGGCGAGTTTGGCGACGGCGTGCTGGATGAGGGGTTTGCCGGCGAGCGGAAGGAGGGACTTGTCGGTGCCCATGCGGGAGCTGTGGCCGCCGGCGAGGACGTAGCCGGAGATGGGGAGGGTGGTGATCATCGAAGGAAGACAAATGCGGGGATTCTTCACCCTCGGCTCAGAATGACAACTCTAGCTTGGCGGCGGCTTAGGCGGCGGAGACGTTTTCGAGGAAGCGGATGATGGACTCGATGCCGCGGTGGAAGTTGGCGAGTAGGAATTTTTCGTTGGGGGCGTGGAGGTTGTCGTCGGGCAGACCGAATCCCATCATGAGGGTGGGGATGTGGAGCTCGCGGACGAAGTCTCCGACGATGGGAATGGAGCCGCCGCTGCGGATGAAGACAGTGTCGGTCTTGAAGACGTCGTGCATGGCCGAGGTGGCGGCGCGGACGTAAGGGTTGTCGGTGGAGACGACGATGGGGTCGCCCATGTGAATGAGGCGGACTTCCAGCGTGATGCCCTTGGGACAGAGCGATTCGACGTAGGACTTGTACTGGGCGAAGGACTCGGCGGGAGTCTGGTCGGGGACCAGGCGCATGGAGACTTTGGCGACGGCGCGGGCGGGGATGACGGTCTTGGCGCCGGCACCGATGAAGCCGCCGGGCATGCCGTGGATTTCCAGGGTGGGGCGAGCCCAGGTGCGCTCGAGGACGGAGAACCCGGGCTCGCCGGTGAGGGTGGTTGACCCTACCTCGGTGTTGCGATAGTGCTCCTCGTCGAAGGGGAGAGACTTCCAGGCTTTCAGTTCGTCGGCGCTGGGGGTGGCGACCTTCGAGTAGAAGCCGGGGATGAGGATCTTGCCGTCCTCATCCTTGAGTTTGGCGATGATTTGGGCGAGTGCCATGAAGGGATTGGGGGCTGCTCCGCCGTACATGCCGGAGTGGAGATCGGTGCGTGCGCCGCGGGCTTCGATTTCGGTGTAGATCATGCCGCGCAGCCCGACGCATAGGGTGGGGAGATCGGGGGCGAACATTTCCGTATCGGAGACGAGGGCTACGTCCGCGGCGAGCTGGTTGCCGTGCTCGCGTACGAAGGCGGCGATTCCCTCTCCACCAACTTCTTCTTCCCCTTCGATGATCACGCGGACGTTGACGGGGAGCTTGCCGGAGTGGGTGGCGAGGAGAGATTCTAGAGCTTTAACGTGCATCCACATTTGCCCTTTATCGTCGACTGCGCCGCGGGCGTAGAGGTTGCCGTTGCGCTCGGTGGGCTCGAAGGGCGGGGACTTCCACTCGTCGAGTGGGTCGGGAGGCTGGACGTCGTAGTGGCCGTAGAGCAGGACGGTAGTGGCGGGCTTGCCGTTGATGGCGGGCGCGCTGAGGTAGTCGGCGTAGACGAGCGGGTGACCGTCAGGGTGCTTGGGGGAGGTGGTCTCGATGAGGCGGACGTTCTGCATGCCGATGCGGCGCAGCTCCGAGGCGACGAAGTCGGCGGCGCGGCGGGTGTCGGCGTTGTGCTCGGGCGACGTGGAGATGGAGGGGATGCGCAGGAGGGCCTTGAGTTCTTCGACGAAACGGGTGGCGTTGCTCTGAGCAAATTCGACGGCGCTGATGGTTGCGGTTTCCAATTTTCTCTCCGGATTGTTAGGTGTTCAAGGTCACCAGTATAAGCCGCCTTGGGGTGCGAGCATGGCTTTTGCAAAGAGCAGCATTTTCGGGGGACAGGGGGTTAGACGCCAACTGGAGGTCTAGCGCGGGCATTCAGCCCACTGGTTATGGTGCATCCATATCTGGGCCGGCGGGCCAGGCTACGTTAGCTCGGGCCTTCAGCCCGAAGTGCGAGCCGTAACCCTTGGGCGATGCGACTGCAACTGATGCGGCTACACGAAATGCTTATGATGTTCGCTTGTGCCGCTAGTGATATGGAGAATGAAGACCATGGCGGATTATTCTTCGACGGCATTTCGTGGGCAGACTTGGGACACGACGGCGTATGCGGCTACGGGACGATTTGTGGCGGACCTGGCGGGTGGAGTGATGGAGCTGCTGGCGCCGCGGGCGGGTGAGGCGATTCTTGACCTCGGCTGCGGTGATGGCGCGCTCACGGAGAAGATCGCGGCCACGGGAGCGCGCGTGGTTGGCGTGGATGCTTCAGCGGCGATGGTTATGGCTGCGCGGGCGCGAGGGTTGACCGTGCACGAGGTGAAGGCGGCGGAGATTGAGTTTGCCGGGGAGTTCGACGCGGTGTTTTCGAATGCGGCGCTGCACTGGATGCCGAATGCGGAGACGGTGATTGGGGCGGTGCATCGAGCGCTGAAGCCGGGGGGGCGATTTGTTGCGGAGATGGGCGGGATGGGGAACATTGCCGCGATTCGCGTGGCGTTGCAGTCGGTGCTGGCGCGGTTTGGGATCGACGCGGAGGAAATAGCAGCGAGTTTTTATCCTTCTCCGGCGCACTATCGGCGGCTGCTGGAGTCTGCCGGATTTGAGGTGCGGTCGATCGAATTGATTCCGCGACCGACTCCGCTGCCCGCCGGGATGGTGGGGTGGCTGAATACATTTCGCAATGGGGTGCTGGATTTGTTGGGGGCGGAGGATCGGGCACGGGCGGTGGCAGAAACAGTGGAGCTGTTGCGGCCGGCTTTGTGCGATGTGGATGGGAACTGGACTGCGGATTATGTGCGGTTGAGGTTTGCCGCGGTGCGGGGGTAGGACGTTCGTACCTATGGTGCCGGCCATCAAAGCCGAACTGCACGTTGAAAATGGTAGAGGTCGGGGCACAAAAAGCTTTGACGGGGTCCTTCGACTCCGCTTCACTGCGCTCAGGATGACGATTTTTATGTTGGTGTCTGACCGCGGGTCCTTCGACTCCGCTGCGCGGCTCTCAAAATGACATCTTTTTATTCAGGATGAGATCTCAATTCCTTATTGGATTACGCCGTTAGCCTGAAGGAACTTCAGACCGAGAAGGTAGCCTTTCTCGTTTTCGGCGGGCGAGAAGTTTCCATGGCCGCCGCCTACGACGATGTCCTCCTGGTTGGGAACATGGGCGGCGTCGAGCGCGGCCTTTAGGCGGTAAGACTGGGTGGGCTCGTAGGTGTGATCCTGGTCGCCATTGATGATGAAGGTGGGCGGCAGGCCGGGATGGATGTAGGTGAGAGGTGAAGCCTCACGGGCTCGGGCAAGGACGGCCTCGGTGGGGTCAGGCCAGCGCGGAGCCTGCCGGCGGGGACGCGGCATGCCATCGGGGTTGGCGGATTCGGTCGAGGCAGGTGAGGCCGGTGGGGAAGTTGCCGTGGGCGGGATGGTCGACGCAGGCGCTGGATCGGGCGGAAGCGGGAGGTCGAGGCCGATCCACTGATGGGTGAAGTCGCGGCTTCCGGGGTAGGTGAGGGCGGAAGCGACGTCACTGGCACCGTACATATCGATGATGGCGGCGACCTTGGGCTGGTCGGTGCAGCCAGGCGGGTTCATCGAGGCAGGCGCGTAGCCGGCCATCAGGGCGAGATGGCCGCCTGCGGAGCCACCCCAGGGGACGACCTTATCGGGGTCGAAGTTATATTTTTTGGCGTTGGCTTTGATCCAGGCCATGGCGCAGCGGACATCCTGAATGGCACCGGGCGCGGGTGCGTCGATGGCGTTGCGGTATTCGATGGCGACAACGCTCATGCCGGCGGAGAAGAAGGGGCCGAAGCTGCTGGAGGAACTGGGGCGGTCGCCTCGGATCCAGCCGCCGCCATGGATCTGAAGGACGACCGGGGTGGGCTTGGCGGATGCTACCTGATAGAAGTCGAGGTGTAAGTCCATCGTGCCTGCAGGGCCGGTGTCGGCGATAGGCGCGCGTACGCCGTTGGGCGTGCCTGGGTTGGGAGAGGCCTGGGAGCTGGGGTTGGGGATGCGGGGAACGGTGGCGTAGACGATGTTAGGCGTCTCGATGGGCTTGACGGAGTGCCAGTTGGCAGGATCTGCCCATGCGGAACCGGATGCGGCGGCAGGGGCAGCGGCGACCGGATCCTGGGCTGCGGCGGAGAAGGCCGCCACGGAGAGTGTGGCGAATAAGGCGGTGAGGACGGAGGAGAATGATTTGCGCATGGTGTTTCCTCTGGTTCCGAAGTGGCGACAATCGTAATGGGCCGGAGGGGCAATTGCCAAACTGGAAATCATTTCCGGATGACAGCAGATATACGGGGCTGCTAGGCTTTCGGCCATGATTGTGTTGATTTCGTCAGCGATTTTGCCGAGGCTTCTCTCTCGTACTGCCTCGTCCGTTGTTCTGTCGCTCGTGCTCGCAGGATCTGCGAACGCGCAGGTTGCGGGGACGCCGGGACCTGCGCTGCCAGTGCCGGACCAGACCGGCGTACAGCAGAATTTGCCGCTGAATCCCAACCTGCCGACGATTTTTATTGTGGGAGATTCTACCGCTCGTAATAAGGCGGACCTGGGATGGGGCGACCACTTTGCGCACTACTTCGACTTGACCAAGGTGAATGTGGCGAACCGCGCGATTGCGGGGCGGAGTGCGCGCTCGTACATGAACGAAGGCGCCTGGGACAAGGTGCTGGCGGAGTTGAAGGCGGGTGACTACGTTCTGCTGCAGTGGGGACACAACGACGGCGGAGGAACGATTACACCGGACTTCAAAGGGCGCGGCGAAGGCAAGGGAATCGGGGAAGAAGCAGTGGACATTCCAATTGCGACGCCGTTTGCGATAGGTCCGCTGGCGGGCAAGACTACGGAAACGATCCACACCTATGGCTGGTACTACCGCAAGTACATCGCGGATATTCGAGCGAAGGGTGCTCACCCGGTACTACTGACGGTGACGGTGCGAAACATCTGGCCGAAGGGAGCGGATGGGCAGCCGCACATGGAGCGTGACATGGGATACCGCGACTATGCCATGCAGATTGCAGCGGCGGAAAAGGTCCCGCTGATCGATATGGCGACGGTGGCGGCGGACAAGTTTGAGATGCTGGGGGTGCAGACGACGGCGCTGCTGTTCCCGATCGACCACACGCACACGAGCGCGGTGGGCGCGGAGATGAACGCGGCTTCGGTGGTGACGGCGCTGAAGAATGCAAAGTCTCCGCTGGTGGATTACCTGGCGCCGACTGTGGGCCCGACAAGATAGTTTGACGAATTTCTAATGGAGAGTGTGAACGCTATGTTCAATTCCCTTCCCCGCTTTGTCTCTGCGCTGGCGTTGGCAGTTTCCGCGACGCTGATGGCGCAGGCACCTCCCGACGCTCCACCGCAGATGAATCTGCCGCAGCGGGCGCCTGTGAATCCGAACCTGCCGACGATTTTTGTGGTGGGCGATTCGACTGCGAGCAATGGTCTGAACCTGGGCTGGGGCGATCACCTGGCCAACTACTTTGACCTGGCGAAGGTAAATGTGGTGAACCGGGCTCACGCAGGGCGCAGTAGCCGAAGCTACATGGTGGAAGGCGCGTGGGACAAGGTTTTGGCAGAGTTGAAGCCGGGCGACTACGTGATGCTGCAGTGGGGCCAGAACGACGGTGGCGATCTGGGCGGGGCAAAGCCGAGGGGCGATCTGCGAGGCGACGGAGATGCGACCGAGGACGTGATGCAGTCCGTGGGTGTGCTGGCAGGCAAGGTGGAGACCGTACACACCTACGGCTGGTACAACCGCAAATATGTTGCCAATACGCTGGCGAAGGGGGCGACGCCGATGTTTCTGTCGATGACGATCCACAATAGTTGGAAGCCGGACGCTAGAGGCACGCTGCACGTGGCGCTGGATATGCGCTTCGGGCCGGTGATGTGGAAGATCGCGCAGGAGAAGCACCTGGCGTTTATCGACATGGCTCCGGTGGAAGCTGCGCGGATGGAGTCGGTGGGCAAGGAGAAGGCGGCGGCGTGGTTCCCGATCGACTACGTGCACACCAGTCCGGAAGGCGCGGAGTTGAATGCACAGTCAGTGGTGATTGCGCTGGAGATGGCGAAGAGTCCGCTGGTGAAGTATTTGAAGGTGCCGCTGGCTATTCCCGAGGAGGCGATTGCGGCGACCAAGATTTCACAGGCGTCGCTGGAGGCAAATGTGGCCACTGCTTCGGTGACGCCACCTCCGCATCCGGTTGCACCACCTGCGGCTGCGCCTGCAACTCCGCAATAAGCCTTGAAAGTATCGACCTATAGCGCCGGCCGGCAAAGCCCAGATTGGGTGAAAAGGCGCAAGGGGTCGAGGCGCAACGGGCCTCGTCGGCGTCCGATTCGAGGGTGGTCGGGCTACTTCTTGTACTTGGGCGGATACTTGCCGATCAATTCGGTGGCCGCCTTATCAAGCTTCTGGTCCGCGTCCTTGCTGGCAGCATCGGCCGGCGAAAGAGTGAGCGCGCCGCGCCACAGGAGTTTGCGGGTCTTGGTGTTGTACATGTCGATGATGAGTGTGTTCAGAGGGGCGTCTTCGGGAGTAGCTGCTGCATCGAGGAAGCCGGTGCTCCAGGGGCGCTGCCAGGCGAGATCGCCAAGGCCGCCATAGAAGGTGGTGATTTCCTGCTTGTCCTTTGTCGCTTCGAACGCGGTGATTGTGACATCGCCGCCCTTTGCAACTTCGGTCATGTATCTGCCATGCATGCTGCGGTTCAGGGCTAGCGTGATGCGGGCTTCGACGGAGGGGTCGGTGGCGTGAACCTGCTGCCATGTATAGGTCGTGAATTTGAGGAAGTTAACCGTGTGGTCGTAGTCGATAGCCGACGTTTGAGCGAGGGCCGGGAAGGCCGCCAGGGCGACGGCGAAGAGTCCTGTTGCGATGGTTTTTGCGATATTTGTCATAAAACCCTCCAAATTGCTGGGATCAGAGTGCGCCCGGAATCTGCGCAGATGTCTAAGTCAATTGTTTCTCTGTCGAATGAAACGAAGTTGAAGGCGGCAAAGACGCGGCAACCTTGCAGATTGAATGTAAAAAGGAGGGGCGAATGTTGGCTGAGACCGATGTCACTGCTGTTGACCGCAAACATCGCGTAAACTTGTACTTGGGCTTTTTGGTGCTCACGGAAAACTGAAGGACGACCTCGTTGCTGAATAATTTGCTGGCTAAAGTTTTTGGAACAAGTAATGAACGCGCGGTAAAGCGCCTGATGCCGACAGTTGAGCAGATCAACTCTCTCGAGGCGCGGATTCATGCGCTTTCGGACGACGAGTTGCGCGCGAAGACGCAGGAGTTCAAACAGCGCATTGCCGACTCTGTGGCCGCTGAAAAGATCGACTCTACTGATCCAGACGCTGGAGATGCGATCCGAGCCGCAGAGAAAAGGGCGCTCGACGAAGTTCTTCCCGAGGCGTTTGCGGTGGTGCGCGAGGCCGGCATCCGCGCGGTGGGGATGCGTCACTTCGACGTGCAGCTGATTGGCGGCATGGTGCTGCATTCGGGCAAGATCGCCGAGATGAAGACCGGTGAAGGCAAGACGCTGGTGGCGACGCTGGCCTGCTATCTGAACGCGCTTGCAGGACATGGTGTCCATGTTGTTACGGTGAACGACTACCTGGCCAAGCGCGATGCGGAATGGATGGGCAAGATCTACGGCTTTCTGGGCTTGTCGGTGGGCGTGATTGTGCATGACCTGTCGGATGAGCAGCGGAGAGCGGCGTACGGGGCAGACATCACGTACGGAACGAATAACGAATTTGGCTTTGACTACCTGCGCGACAATATGAAGTTCGATTTGAAGGACATGGTGCAGCGCGGGCACTACTTCTGCATCGTGGACGAAGTCGACTCGATTCTGATCGACGAGGCGCGGACGCCGCTGATCATCAGCGGACCGACCGACCAGACGACGGACAAGTATGCGCGGGTGAACCTGATCATTCCTGAGCTCGAAAAGGGCGAGCTGGTTGAGAATTTCGACAATCAGTCGAAGACCTGGACCGGCGATTTCGTGGTGGACGAGAAAGCGCGCGCGATCACGGTGACGGACGAGGGCTGGGAGAAGATTGAGAAGCTGCTGGGCATCGGCAACATCGCGGACCCGGAGAACTGGGACCTGAAGCACCACGTCGAAGTGGCGATCAAGGCGCACCAGTTGTACAAGCGCGACGTGGAGTACATGGTGAAAGACGGCGAGGTGATCATCGTCGATGAGTTCACCGGGCGCCTGATGCCGGGGCGGCGCTGGTCCGATGGGCTGCACCAGGCGGTGGAGGCGAAGGAAGGCGTGGCCATCCGCAAGGAAGACCAGACGCTGGCGACGATCACCTTCCAGAATTATTTCCGCATGTACAAGAAGCTATCCGGTATGACGGGGACGGCGGAGACCGAAGCGGCGGAGTTCGACAAGATCTACAAGCTTGAGATCACGGTGATTCCGACGAACCGGACGATGCTTCGGATTGAGAATTCGGACGTGGTGTATCGGACGGCGAAGGAGAAGTACTTTGCGGTGGCGGACGAGATTACCCGCTTGCACGAGGAGAAGCAGCCGGTTCTCGTGGGCACGACGTCGATTGAGAAGTCGGAGCTGCTGAGCGAGATTCTGAAACGCAAGGGCGTTCGGCACGTGGTGCTGAACGCGAAGTTTCACGAGAAGGAAGCGGAGATTGTTGCGCAGGCCGGGCGCCTGGGCATGGTGACGATCGCGACCAACATGGCGGGCCGCGGCACGGACATTCTGCTGGGCGGCAACTCGGAGTTCATGGCGCGGCAGGACCTGGTGAAGAAGGCGGGAGCACGGGCGGTATCGGCGGCGGAGGGAGCAATTTCGCCGAATGCCGGGCCGGGAATGGTGCGCTTTTACTATGCGGGCCAGGAGTTCGAGACGACACAGGCGGCGTGGGACGGGGCGATCTCTTCGCACCTGGCGACGGCGGCGAAGGAACACGAAGCAGTAATCGCGGCCGGCGGACTGCACATTCTGGGTACGGAGCGGCACGAATCGCGACGCGTGGACAACCAGCTTCGCGGGCGCGCGGGACGGCAGGGCGATCCGGGCTCGTCGCGGTTCTTCCTATCGCTGGAAGACGATCTGATGCGCATCTTCGCGCGGGAGTGGGTGAGCACGCTGCTGCAGCGGCTGGGCATGGAAGAAGGCGTGCCGATCGAGAGCAGGATGATCTCGAAGCGAATTGAGGCAGCGCAGAAGGCGGTGGAGGCGCAAAATTTTGAGTCGCGCAAACACGTTCTGGAATATGACGACGTAATGAATAAGCAGCGCGAGGCGGTGTATGGGCTGCGGCGACAGTTGATGGAGGGCGTCGATCAGAAGCAGTTGATCAACGAGGACTACGTTTCAACAATCCTCTCGAACATTCTGGACGAGAATGCGCCGGAGAAGGTGCACGCGGATGAGTGGAAGGTGGAGGCGATCTTCGCGCAGGTTTACGACACGTTTGGCGCGAAGCTGAACGAGGGTCTGGATCAGATCGACGCGAAAGAGCTGACGCGGCACCAACTGGGCGAGACGATCTACGAGAAGGTTCGCGCGCGGTATGACGTAAAGGAGCAGATTCTGGGCGCGCCGGCGATGCGATATCACGAGCGCATTGTGATGCTGAGCGTACTGGATGGTCTGTGGAAAGACCACTTGCTGGCAATGGACCAACTGAAGGAAGGCATCGGCTTGCGCGGCTATGCGCAGCAGGATCCACTGGTGGCGTACAAGAAAGAGTCGTTTGAGATGTTCGAGACGATGATGCTGCAGTTCCAGCAGGACACGGCGCGGCACTTATTCCGGATGCAGATTATCGGGCCGGATGGGAATCCGATTGAGTCGGCTGATCAGATGCCGCCGCGGCCGCCCGCGGGACCGCCGACGCTTGAAGGAAATTCGTCCCTCCAGCGGCCGCCTTCGAGACAGGCAAGCCTGCCGATGGAGATGGATGGAAACGGGCAGGCCCAGGAACACGCGTCCGTGCCGATTCACACCCGCGCACCGTCCACGACGATCGATCAGTTGGAGGGTGAGTTCCAGCTTAAGAAGAAGCGGGAGCTAGAAATGGCGCGGCAGGCGGGTTCGGGAGAGAGCACGAACGGCAGCGGGCCACGCGTGACCGGCGAAAAAGTTGGGCGTAATGATCCCTGCCCGTGCGGTTCTGGGAAGAAGTACAAGAAGTGCCATGGAACGCAGGCGTAGCTGCAGGGAACAGGGAACAGGGAACAGGGAACAGGGAACAGGGA
>JALYIG010000399.1 GCA_030775885.1 Acidobacteriota bacterium
TCTCGAACGTGGCGGTCGCCGGCATCACGAACACCACGGCCCTGGTCACGTGGACCACGGACCAGGCCTCCTCGTCGCAGGTCAGCTACGGCGTCACTACGACGTACACCAACTCCACTACGCTCAATCCGGCGCTGGTGACCAGCCACTCGGTCATGCTGACCGGCCTGATGCCGGGCACGGCGTATAACTTCGATGTCATGTCGGCGAACTCCATGGCTGTCTCGTCCACCTCCTCCAACGTCACCTTCACCACCACAGGCACCGCGCCCGGACCGGTGATCATCAACGTCAGCTCCAGCAGCGTGACCAGCGGGACCGCCATCATCACGTGGACGACCAACCAGGCCTCATCGTCGATGGTCAACTACGGCACCACGACCGGCTACGGTTCCACCGCTTCCTCCGCCGGACTGGTGACTACCCACTCGGTCACGCTGACCGGCCTGGCTCCCAAAACGACGTACGACTTCGACGTCGTCTCCGCCAACGCGGCGAGCACAACCAGCACTTCCGCCAACTTCACGTTCAAAACATCGTCCAACACGGCCCCGCCGCCGGTGCTCTCCTACCTCGCGTTCTGGGGCATCACCAGTTCGGGAGTGACCATCTCGTGGTCCACCAATGAGCCGTCCAATACAGCGGTCGCCTACGGCACCACCACCGCGCTCGGACAACTGAGCCCGGTGCAGGCCGCGCTGACCGACAATCACGGCGTCACCCTGACGGGCTTGGCCGCCGGGACCACCTACTACTTCGCCGCCCAATCGGCGGACGGTAGCGGCAACACCGGCTACTCGACGACGTACAGCTTTACCACTCTTCCCGGGCCGCCGGCCATGTCAGGGGTGACGATCAATCCAGCAGCCAATAACAAGGCCACCATCGGCTGGACTACTTCGGTGCCGACCTACAGCTACGTGCAGTACGGCACGGCTGCCGATAACTATTTCGCGTACTCGGCCCAGACCGCCCTGACCGCTACACCCAACTGCGCCCTCGTCTATGTGCCCAGTGGGACCATTCATTACCAACTCATTAGCACAGACGCCAGCGGCAATCAAAGCAGCTCCCCAGATTCAACCTTTATAGAACCATAGGGGCTCGTCACGGTAATAAGCGTCATACTCGCTGAAGAGTCGCTTGAGATGCTGCCCGGTGGCCGCTCCGACTAAGCAGTCGTGTAACTCTTACCTAATGATAAAGATTCCTTGCAGAGTTCGGGTCGCCGCGGTAATAGGAGAATCGCTGAAGATTGGCCCCGTACCAAGCCAACTAATACGCAGTGGAACGTCCGGCGGTGTGCTGGCTCCGTTATTGATGATAGGCGCGGCACTGGGCGAATCATTGGCTCGGGTGGCCCACATGACCGCCGAAACCCAGGCGCTTTGGGCGCTGATGGGAATGGGTGCGATGCTTTCAGGCGCGTTGGGTGTTCCGCTGACGGCCATTCTTTTCTCAATCGAGTTGACCCATGCTTTGCCGACCCTGCTGCCGCTGGCGTTGGCGTGTACCGCATCCTATTTGGTGACCTCGCTGGTGATGCCGCGGTCGATTCTGACCGAGAAGCTCAGTCGCCGTGGGTACCACCTGTCGCGCGAGTATGGTGTCGACCCGCTGGAGATGATCAGCGTCGCCGAGGTGATGACGGAGACGCCCACTTCGGACGAGAACGGGAAGGTAGGGAACCCACCTGAGAAATTGCCGGAGGTCCTCGCTTACTCAGATGAAACCTGCCGCGCGGTCGCCGAGGAGATGGCAACCACCGGCGTGACGACAATGCCGGTGGTTGATCGGAGTAACGGGCTGATTTGTGGAAGTGTCAGCGCGCAGGACTTGTTAGCGGGACGGAAACGAGCCGTGGTGCGGGAGTCGAAGCGGAATAGCTTCTTTCAGCGCGATTGAATGCGAAGTCAAGGCGATCCTCGTGAAGATTGTGCAGTTAGACATACTCATTCGCAAAAATACGCTTCATGGCTGCTTCAATGAACTCTTCATTTGGACCAGCAGCATGCGAAGGGGTGTCTTGGCCGAGATCCCGTGAGGCAGCATCGGGGGCATATAGGCAAATGAGCCAAGCTGTGCGGTGAGCTTCTCGTCTCCGAGAGAGACTTCCGCTTCTCCCTCCAAAAAATAGAGGACGGCGGGGGTTGGTGCGGAATGCCCGGAGAGTTCCTCGCCTGCCGCAAAGCCGAACAAAGTAACGTTCACGTAGTCGTCCTTGTGCAATACGTGGCTCAGGATTCCTTTTTCCGGCAGTTCAAATTCTTTGTGCAGGTTGGCTAAGAATGTATAGTCCATAGTCTTCTCCTTGATTCGGGAACCGTATTGCTAATACAGTGCATACGACACCTTCGATTCATCTCGCCGAAGGTGCCGCATGAACGCGGAAGACAAATCAGCGGCCAGCCAGCACTTCTTCGGGTTCTTCAGTTATTTCTGGCAACCGGGTGTCGGGTGCGTTCGATCCTGCGTGGTCGTAGGAGTGTCCTGTCAGCAGTCCAAGGATGAACCAGGCAAACAACACGGCTCCGATGGAGAAAAGAATGTCTCCGGGAACACGCATCCAGCGCAAGGTATTCATCGAACCGGATTGCAAGAACTCGGCAGACCGCGCATACCACGTGCCGTGTTCGATTGATGCCCAGGCTTGCAGCAGACCTACCGGCAGCATGCTAAGCATGACCATGAAGGTAAGACCTAAGTTGAGCGACCAGAAAGAGTATTTCAGGACTCCCTGTTTCCACGGGCGGCCTGGCATTAGAGCTCGCAGGCAAAACAGCGTGAGACCCAGGCCCAACATCCCATACACTCCAAACAGTGCCGTATGGCCGTGGACTGGAGTAAGGTTCAAGCCCTGTACGTAGTAGAGAGCGATGGGTGGATTGATAAGAAAGCCGAAGAGGCCGGCGCCTACGAGGTTCCAGAATGCAACCGCCACGAAGAAGTAGATCGGCCACCGGTAGTTTGCGATCCACGGAGCCTTCTTCTCGGGTTGCGCGAGCCGAAGGTTTTCCCAAGCCTCATAGCCAATCAGGGTAAGCGGAACAACTTCGAATGCGCTGAAGATTGCTCCGAGACCAATGACCGCGGGTGTTGAACCAGCGAAGTACAAGTGATGGAAGGTGCCTATGATTCCGCCGGACAGGAAGATAGTCGTAGAAAATAGGGCAGCCTTGGTGGCGGTACGAATCTCCAGAAGTTGGAGGCGGGTGAACAGGAACGCAATGACCACCGTCGCAAACACTTCAAAGAAACCTTCAACCCAGAGGTGAACTACCCACCAGCGCCAGTACTCGGCGGTGACGAGGTGGCTTCGTTGGCCGTACATTAGGCCGGCAGCATAGAACAGCGGAATCGCAATGCTAGAGATTAGAAATAGGATGAGCAAGGACCGGTCTTCGCTCTTACGTACCAACGCCGGTTTGAGCGCTGCTACCATCAGGACCAGCCAGAGAACCAAACCCACGAACAGCAGGATTTGCCAGAATCTTCCGAGGTCGACATACTCGTAGCCTTGACTGCCGAACCAGAACCACATGTTGCCGAGCCGCTGCTGGATGCCCAGCCATTCGCCGGCGAGCGAGCCTCCGACCACCAGAACCAGCGCCCCAAAGAGCACGTTGACGCCGAAGCGTTGATACTTTGGTTCGTGACCACTTACGGCTGGGCCAACATAGAGGCCGGTGGCAAGCCACGATGTGGCGATCCAGAAGATGGCAAGTTGCAGATGCCATGTGCGGGTGACGGCGTAGGGTAGATAACGGTCAAGGGGAATGCCGTAGAATCCGTGACCTTCAACTCCGTAATGGGCCGTGAACATCCCCATCATGATCTGAATTCCCCAGAGGATGACGACCACAAAGAAATACTTCATCGTCGCGCGCTGCGAGGGTGTGGCCTGCAACGCCAGGAATGGGTCCTTTTCCGGATAGGGGCCATGGACGAGGACCTTCTCCTGCGACGCGTACCACCAGACCAGCCCACCAACTCCGGCCAGCAGACCAACAAAGCTCAGAATGCTCCAGAGCAAAGCTCCCGATGTAGGCTCATTGGCGACGAGGGACTCGTGAGGCCAGTTGTTGGTATATGTCGTCGCAGATCCAGGACGCTGGGTACTTGCGGCCCAGGAAGTCCACCAGAAGAATTCTCCAAGCTGTCTCTGCTTGGTCACGTTCGTCAGTGCTCCACGGGGGATCGCATACTCCGAGCGGCCAGTGGCGAAGACGTCGGTATAGTAGGCACTGAGCTGAGTGAAGGCCGCTGCGCGGTCTGCACTGATGGTGACGCGATTGAGTGAAGAATCGTAGGTGTTGGTGCGCATCTCGCGAGTCAGCCTGGCCTTGAATACCGCCTGTTGATCCAGGCTGAGAGCGTCGAAGTTGGGCGAGCCAGCCCTTACAGCCCAGATGTTGAGCAGAATCTCAGACTCGCGATGCAGCCAATCAGCGCTCCAGTCTGGAGCCAGGTACGCGCCATGCCCCCAGACCGTGCCGATCTCCTGGCCGCCAATCGATTGCCACACACCTTGTCCATCGGTGATGGAGCTGCCTGTGAAGAGAAGTTGCCCGTCCGTCGTGTAGACATCCGGCAGAGGCGGGGCCGCGCTGATCATCTTCCGCCCGACTCCACCGAGTACGGCGAACGATCCAATGATGACGATTGCTAAAGCTATCCAATAACGATTATAAGACATGATCTTTCCTCGGCTGAGACTCTTGTAGGGCTCTACGACCACTTCGGACATGCACACACTAGAGCGACAATAGAGAGCCGCGCTATGGAATGCAGGGACTTTAGTCACAGGATGTGACATTTCTCACGCCGTAAAGCGCTCGCTCGACGGATCCTGGCCAAATGCAGATCGGCCGAGCAGAAAGGTCAGTGCCAGGTTGGCTGCGAACAACAGCACTCCACCCAGTTCCAACATTCCGGAAACGGGCAGCACCTTCCACGCAAACGGTAGGAGGCCAAAGGCTCTGAAGAGACTCGCAACGCACAGCCCGACTGGAGCAACAGCAAGCTTAGAAACATCAGGCGCTTGCTGAAGATGCTCTGTATACCAGCAAAATGAGGCAGGATCCGGGGACCAATGGAGAAAACCATCGTAGCCGCAAACCCCACAGTAAGTGCATGGCGTGACGCTCCCCAGATGCCACCGTGCTGATCGGCGAATGCAGCCCAGATGCTCATGGATCCACCTACTGTCAGCCAGGCATAGGCAACGCGAATGAACGACGGAAAACTGGGGTGAATACCCAGGACCTTGGCCGGCCCATGAGGCCGTTGCGCAAGATGTAGAGCAATGCAATCGCGACTGCGCCCGAAGCGAGCAGAATCGTAGCCGGCTGAGCCCATCCAGCCGTGCCGCAAAGCACACCCATCAAGTCCAAGGTCAGAGCCACCCGGAATATTCCGGCGTCGGGCTTCGATATGGCCAGGAACGCTGGCAGCCAGCGAGCTGAGAAGCCCCATACCACCGGCACTAGAAATCCCCAGCCGAGCAACATAAGATATCTCTGATCGAGGGTGTGCGGAAAAAAGCGAAGAGATTCAACTATCGCCAACCGGACACACTCAACGAAGTTAAAGATTATGGCTGCGGCGAGTCCTGTGGTTCCCACTAGCACGGAGACCATCCACATTTCCAGCTGAGCTTTCACCTGCTTGCCCTGCGTGGGCTCCGGGAGCTTATGGTGAGAGGCGGCTATCAGAAACAGAAAGACTGCGATCAGTTCAAATCCCGCCGAAACCGGGAAGAGTGTTCGCCAGTACCAACCGTAGATGTTGGCGAACCAACGCATAGCGACGCCAACACTCCAAAGGGCAAAGCAGGCCCATGGAAGTGTGGCTGTCCGTCCACGCGAGGGTTGTGAATAGAATCCAATGCCAAGAATGAAGCTGCCGATCCACCCAAACATCTGCGCATGGCCGTGTCCCTCTATCCATGCGGCCGGAAGGTTGCCCAACCCGTGATGGGTGCTAATCGCCATCAGATTCGAAAACCCCAGCAGCGTGCCGGGAAGAGACATGAAGAAGAGGCCGCTCAGAATCCAGGCGCGTAGCATATGGCTCTTCTGACGTTCGCGAGCGATCACCGCAGTCTCATTCCTTCCGGCGTCCGCAGAGGACATTGCAATGACGTGAACAGAGGTTGCCATGTCTAGCTCCGTGTCTTGAGTTCGGATTCCAGTTGAATGGATCGCGGAAACAGAACGTCGTTTTCGAGGTAAAAATGCTGCCGAAGTTTAGTATCGAATTCGCGAAGGCCCGCGAAGAGCGCGCAATGTGTGACACAGGCCCATGCCGGCGGTTCAAAGCCATTCGTGAGACTACGGAGCGCGGCGAAGATGCTGCCAACTGATTCATGTTCCTGTTCCATTACGGATATGGGCTGCGCGACGGAGTGGAAGCATTCGCTCGAAGCAGGATATGCGATGACCGAATCCTGATCCATCTGCGAGATGAATGGGAACAAGTCTTGCTCTTCTTTCTGGATATGAGCCAGCATTTCCATTCGTAACGTTTCTACGAGCGTTTCGATCTCATGCAGTTCGGGCGCACGATCACCGCGTTTAGCCGCCAGTCTGTGAGCCATCTCTGTTAGCCCGGGCAGAACTTGGCGCACATGATGGTGATGGATACGTACGATATGTTGAATCAATCGCGCAATCGGGAGGTTTGCCGGGTCTACAGTCGGGGTGCCCTGCTCTACCGCATCTTCGATCTTTTCGAGTACCTGATCGACCGAAAGCTGAAGTTCCGCACATGCCGTACCAAGCGATGTCTCAGCCTGAGAGCACAGATCAATGTCAAAGCGCAGAAATACGCTTGCAACGGATGGATGCTCCGTAACGATTTCTCGGATGGACTGGGTTGCGGTGGACATGAGCACTCTCCGCAGCAACAGTAGAGGCTGTCGTTTACGCCCGCAGTAACTTAGGTCACTGAGACGCCAGATCGACTAGGGCGCGGTGTCCAGTAGCGCCGCAAGACTCTTCATGTCCTTGACTACGATCTGTCGGGCGTCTACATCGAGGAGACCTTCGGCCTGCAGCCGCATCAAGTTCCGTGAGATCAGTTCTCGTACCGTTCCAAGCTGGTTGGCGAGATCCTGATGACTGGAAGGTAATTGCAATTCAATGCCTTGCGCGGTTATTTTGCCTTCGCTTTGGGCGAGTTTGATCAACACTGCAACCAGACGCTGGCGAATCGTCGTAAACGACAACTCTTCCACGATACCCACAAGTCGACGTAGCCGAACCCCCGCAACCGCGAGCATCTTGAGCGCAATCTCCGGGTGCTCCATACAGTGGGCATGGAAATCACGGCGCGAGATGAAGGCCATCTCGGTGTCTTCGATCGCAACTGCTGTGGCAGGATAAGGGCCACCATCAAACACGGGAAGTTCGGCGACCGACTCACCAGGTTTGTTCACAGCAAGCACCTGTTCGCGACCTCCGACTGAGGTCTTGAAGATACGGACTCGTCCCTTCGATATGATGTGCAGTCCATTACATGGCTCGCCTTCAGAGAATAGCAACTCGCCTGTACTGAAAAGCTTCCGCACAGTCCTGGCAGCCAGCAGTTGCAGCTCTAGTTGCGAAAGGCTGGACAGCAATGCGGTTTTCCCAAGAACGGCGGCCAGGTCGGTACGTTCGGTGCTCACCCGATGGATTCTATCAGTGTGGGACTTTGGTCACTGCGCCGCGGGGCGCAATGACCATTTGTAAGGCTACGAACTCGCCGATCAATTCTTCAGGGCATGCGAGATACCTCCAACCTGGAGGGAAAATGCGGTGCCTGTGGGCTCAATGAGATTTGTGGCGGCTCGCGATCCGGAGCTTCTGCGCGGGGAAGACTTTGTCAACCCAATCGCATCGGTCACTCAATCTGGCAGCGTGGAATTCATAGGTGCTGTGACTTAGGTCATATGGGGGATGCACTTTCCTGCCTACTGTTAGGAGTGGAAGAATTCTATGTCCCCCATACTCGCGCTCCCCGTCGAAACGCCGAATGTGAAGCAGAAGAAACCATTAGTGCGCCGCGGACTGCGAGATCGCTCCCAACAACTGCGCCGCACGGTGCAATTCGTATTCCTCGCATTGAATGCCTGGATTGCACTCGAGTTCCTCCTCTGGGCTCGATACTTCGAAAGCCACGGCACAACTCTCTACGTTGAGCGCCCGGCCGGCGTCGATGGCTGGCTTCCCATCGCGGGCCTGATGAACTTGAAGTATTTCGCAGTAACACACCATGTTCCGACGATCCATCCTGCAGCAATGGTGCTTACAGCCATGTTCCTGTTTGCCAGCCTACTACTGAAAAAGGTTTTCTGCTCCTGGCTCTGCCCGGTGGGCACGATATCAGAATATTTATGGAAGCTCGGTCGCAAGCTATTTCGCCGTAATTTCATCCTGCCACGGTGGCTCGATATCCCCATGCGCAGCTTGAAATACATGCTCATGGCATTCTTCCTTTTCATTGTCATCAGTATGTCGGCGGAGGCCCTGAACGACTTTATGATGGCCCCTTTCGGCATCATCGCCGATGTCAAGATGCTCACTTTTTTCCGCAACATGAGCATTCTTGGATTGGCCGTGATTCGGTCGCTCATTCTCCTCTCTGTATTTATCCAAAACTTCTGGTGCCGGTTCCTCTGCCCTTACGGAGCTCTGATTGGACTCGTCTCCATCTTGAGCCCGGTGAGAATTCGCCGCGACACGCAAGCATGCATCGATTGCGGCAAGTGCAACAAGGCTTGCCCATCCAGCATTCCAGTGGATCGACTCATGCAGATCCAGTCTTTGGAATGTGCTAGTTGCATGGAATGTGTCGCCGTTTGCCCGGCTGAGAACGCGCTTCAATTTGCCCTGCCGCCGCGCGACCTTGTTGATGAAAGAAGCCCTCAAGCCACGGCCATCCGCTGGCGTAATCGGACTATGGAGCCCCGCTTGATTGCGGCGGCTCTCGCGATCCTGTTCGTCGGATTCATTCTGGCGGCGCGTGTCACGAGCCACTGGCAGACTGATATCCCGCGAGACGTGTACATGAAGATGGTCCCTCACGCCGACGAGTATGGTCACTAGCGGACACTCCTCTAAAACAGTTCAGCCGTGAATTATGTTCTGCGGAGTGACCAAAGTCGCTGCGAGCGCGAGCGATCGCTTTTATCGTCAGTGCAAGGAGAACACTATGACTGTCACCGTCAAGACCGTACGCGATGTAGCGCTCGAACAACCCACCTCCATCCGTGTATTCGAACAGTATGGGATTGACTACTGCTGCGGCGGGCGGAAGCCGCTTGCCGAGGCATGTGCTTCCAGCAACCTCGAAGTTGACGCAGTACTTGCAGCACTCGAAGTGGCCGCACAAGTTCCGCTGCGAGGCGAAGAGGATTGGGCGCACGCCTCGCTAGAGAGTTTGATTAGGCACATCGTCGTCACGCATCATGCCTATGTAAGAAGTGAGTTACCTCGCTTGGCGGTTCTCGCTGAGAAAGTAGTCCATCGCCACGGGGATACTCAGTCAGAGCTGCCATTGATTCAGACAATGCTGGCTCAACTGGACGAGGAACTGAGCCAACATCTGACGAAGGAAGAGACCGTCCTGTTTCCCTATGTAGCTAAGTTGGAGCAGGCAAAGGACGGCATCACAAAACCGCAGGGCGGTTTTGGCAATGTTGCAAACCCCATCGCTATGATGACCGCTGAGCATGATGCGGCGGGTGCACTCCTGGCAGAGATTCGCCAACTCAGCCATCAATTCGTTACGCCCGTCGGCGCGTGTCCCACATATCATGCGTTCTACGACGGCCTGAAGGAGTTCGAGCAGGGTCTTCATCAGCATATTCATCTTGAGAACAACATCTTGTTTCCCGGTGCCATCCGGTTAGAATCCGGAACGCCGGCGGAGTCACAAGTCTGACCGCAGGCTGTATGGAGGTATAGTTTGTGGGAGGGGATCTGCCTGAAACGTCCACGTAATAACCGCCGATGTGCTGGAGATGTTCGAAGTCGTTACCGCAGAGATCACAGGGCCCGGAGTACTCATTGCCGGGGTGGTGAAGTTCGATGGGAAGGGACAGATCAAGCCAGATCCGCCACACAACGGCCAAGGATGCGATTGAAACCACGCCGCCACCTGCGAGGCCACAAATTGCAGGCCTTTATAGCCAAGGTGGACCGGATCGATCTCAGAATAAGTAGCATTGGCCGCGTGACTCGCCGCAGTCGTCAGATTGTACCCGCGAGAGCACGCGGTGACCTGGTTGCCGTTTGCCGCGTTGATCATGATGGTTTCAGAGTCAACCAGGATCACCGTCCCGGGACCCTGCGTTCCAGCCGATACGCTGAACGAGCAGGACGCGTTATCGAGCGCACCCGACGTAATTGTCCCAAACGCGACCACCGCCCTTAGTGAAGCCGGCATAACATCATTGGCATGATCCGCCACGTCCAAGGGGAGCGACGGGTTGTAGTCCTGTACTACAAGCTCGCGAATATCAAGATAATTGTTCGGGTAGGCCGCCGCGAGGTCTTTGCTGGTGGCGACAATGTCGTTGTAGGTCGTGGTTCCGAAATAGGTGCTGACCCAATTCACATCTCCCAGTACCAGATAGCACGCCGGTGTAGCCAGCGCGTTCACCATACTGGCGTCATCGGATAGGATCTGGCTGACTTGAGTGGGGTTGTTCGATCCAGCCCAGAACACATTACAGTTGCCCGGCCCGAATGCTGCCGGCGTTGCCAGCATCCTCTGGGCGATCTGTGTACTGGTGTCCCCGCCCTTTCCCTCATTGATAACCGGTACGCCAAGATCGTTCGCCAGGGTGATCGGGTAGTTGATGTTACTGCCATCTACACCACCCACGGTTTGCGAATCGCCCCACGCCCAAATCGTAAATCCAGTCAGGTCGACCCCGAACGTTGCCACTCCTGCCGGGTCGGCCGAGACTGCCTGAAAGTCGTAACGCGTGCCCGGCGACAGCCCGGTCA
>JALYIG010000400.1 GCA_030775885.1 Acidobacteriota bacterium
CCCCGTCCCCCGCCGCCACCACCCAGCAGGTTAAACAGGATGAAGAACAGCATCCCAATGTGCCCGGTGCGGATCAGTACTCCCAGCACCAGCACGATGATGCCGCCGATCACCAGCACCTGGAGCCCGCTGATCTGTATCTGAGGCTGGGTGGTGTAGTGATACGTCGGAGCCGCTGTCCCGTCCGTCCCGCTCAGAGTCACGCCCGCGTCAGCCGCGATATTCTGCGCAATCTCCTTGACTCCCAGCGATATCCCCTGGTTGAAGTCGCCGCTGACCAGAATCGGCTTCATCTTACGGCCGATGTCTCCCACCTTGGCGTCGTTCAGCACGCCTTCCAGACCGTAGCCCACCTCGATCCGCCCGTGCATTGGCGCTGGATTGGCCACGAAGATCATCAGGACGCCCTTGTCCGTCCCCTTGGCGCCTACCTTCCACTTCTCTTCCAGTGCGGTCGCGAACTCCTCGATCGTCGGTGTCGTCCCATCTTTGCCGGCGTCGACCGTCTTGACCGTCACTACCGCAATCTGCGCATGCGCCTGGTGGTCCACCTCGGTACACAAATCTTCCAGGCTTTGTTTCGTCTCCGCCGATAGAACTCCGGCAAAATCATTCACGTAGCCAGTTGCAGCGGGCAACCCAGCCACTGTCTCAGCACGCGTCGCCCCCGCAGGAACCAGCAGCAGGACGACGAACATCAACCAGCGCAAATTGCGAATCATCGCCCTTAATTCTACGCCGCTCCAATGAAAAGAGGACCCGAAGGCCCTCTCGTCATTCCACTCAATCCGTTCTTACTTGGACGCGGTAGTCGTAGCCGGACGCTGAGGACGCGGGGGCAACGAAATGTCCTCGTCCTTGGCAACCTTGGCGATCAGCCCCAGGTGCTGATGCATCATCCCCATCGCCTTCACCACCTCGGTCGCAAGCTCCGGGTCGGACGCCACCGAAGCCTCCATGTGGAACGCATGCAGATCCTGATAGTGCACCTTAGCCATATAGCTAACGTATTCCGCATCGAAGTCTTTGCCGGACAAGCCATTCAGCTTCTCGTATTCTGCCTGACTATCCTTACTCAGTTTTTTGGGAAGCATTACTCCCATTCCGTCCGCTACCCCCGCCATGTCCTTGTTCATCGCCGTGTGGTCGTCGACCATCTGCTGCGCCAGCGTCTTAACCGCTGGACTGCCCTTCTCAACCGCTAGCGTTCCCAACTTTACGTCCGCCAGGCTGGCCTCGGTCGCGTTGCGCACAAACTGCTTGTCCATCATTTGCTGACCGGTCTGTCCCGGAGCGCCCAACGAGTCCGGAATGGAGCTGGTCGTAGGCATCTGCGCACCGGTGGCAGGCGTCGACGCCCCGGTCCCCGTAGGCATGTTCATCCCTTGTGGAGACTGGGGATATACTTGCGGCCCGCCCGGCTGATCCATCTGCGCGACTAACAAGGGTGGCCCCATCGCTAATGCCGCTCCGATCACCCCTATACACATGCGCGTTCTATTCATCGCAAAACTCCTCTTGGGTAGCGTTCATCCAGTGCTGCGTTTTCAACTAGTCAGCGCCCGACCATGTTCCTGTTACTGGAGCGTTATCCTATGCCCATACAATCAGAAGTGGCAATATCCGATTTTTCGCCCGGCAGTACCTTTTATCGCACGTCACCAAGTTGTTCAATTCCCTCATCACAAGCCTTCAGGAGCCCGACCCGGCAATGCCCCAATCTACCGAATCCCCAATATCCGCCGTAACAGCCCAACCGCCTGTCGCCCGCCGTGAGCCCACACCCACAACGCTCCATGGAGTCACTCTTGAGGACGACTACCGCTGGATGCGCGACAAAGAGTCGCCCGAAGTAATCGCCTATCTCACCGCAGAAAACGCCTACACCGCCGCCGCGATGGCCTCCACGGCCGATTTCCAGGCGAGCCTCTACTCCGAGATGCTCTCGCATATCAAGGAGACCGACGAGTCCGTACCCTACCGCCTCGGCAACTTTTTCTACACCACGCGTACCGTCGAAGGCAGCCAGTATCCTATCCATTGCCGTCGCCCCGCAGGCACCGCCGACCTCAACTCACCGTTCGATCCCACCCAGCCCGAGCAAGTCATCCTCGACGTCAACATCCTCGCCGAGGACAAGCCCTTCATGTCCGTCGGCGCACTCAGCATCAGCCCGGACGGCAATCTGCTCGCCTACTCCACTGACCCCACCGGCTACCGCCAGTACACCCTGCACATTCGCGATCTGCGCACCGGTAGCGATCTGCCGGACACCGCCCAGCGTGTGGGCTCCGTCGCCTGGGCCGCGGACTCGCACACGCTCTTCTACTCCACCGAGGACGAAACGACCAAGCGGCACGATCACATCTTCCGCCATACTCTGGGCTCAGACCAAGCCGACGATGTCATCGTCCTCCACGAAGAGGACGAGCGCTTCAATCTCGGCATCGGCCGCACTCGCGACGGCAAGTTCCTGATGATCGAGGCCGGCAGCCACACCACCAACGAGTACCGCTTCCTCTCAGCCGCACAGCCTACCGCCGAGTTCCGCGTGATCGCCCCCCGCCTCGACGATCAGGAGTACTACCCCGACCATCGCGGGTCCGCAGAGACGGGCGATCTCTTCTATATCCGCGTCAACGATACCGGCAAGAACTTCCGCGTCGTCACCGCGCCGGTCAACGCACCAGGCCGCGACAATTGGACCGAGTTCATCGCGCTCGATGCGGAACGTCCGCTGGAGGAGTTCGACGTCTTCCAATCGTTCGCCGTCACCAGCCGCCGCAACCTCGGCCTTCCCACACTGGAAGTCCTCCGCTTCGCCCCCGAGAATCTGGGTGCCCCAGGTCTTGTTTCTGAGACCTGGGTTCCAGCCTTGGAGCCACCCGTCGCCATCACTTTCCCTGAGCCCACCTACTCCGCCGCGCCTCACGTCAACCGCGTCTTCGCCACCGACGTCTACCGCTACAGCTACCAGTCCCTCGTCTCGCCACCCTCGGTCTACGAATACAACGTAGCCCGCGATCCGCAAATCGCCGGTGTCGCCATCGGCGGATCCACGCTGCTCAAGCAGCAGGAAGTTCCCGGTGGCTTCGACCCAAACCTCTACGCCTCCGAGCGCGTCTGGGTCACTGCGTCCGACGGAACCCGCGTCCCCACGTCCATCGTCTACCGCCGCGAGAAGTTCCACCGCGACGGCACCAATCCGCTCTACATCTACGGATACGGCTCCTATGGCTATCCGCTGCCCGTCGGCTTTTCGCCCTCTCGCCTCTCATTGTTGGACCGTGGTGTGGTGATGGTCTACGCCCACATCCGCGGCGGCGGCGAGCTAGGCGACGCGTGGCACGACGGCGGCAAGATGCAGGTCAAGCGCAACACCTTCACCGACTTCATCGCCGTCACCGAGCAACTGGTGGCGCACAAATATGGCGCGCGCGACCGTGTCGCCATCGAAGGCGGCTCTGCTGGAGGACTGCTCATGGGAGCCGTCACCAACATGCGCCCCGACCTATTCAGCGTCGTCCTCTCACACGTCCCCTTCGTCGACATTATGAACACCATGCTCGACGCCAGCCTGCCCCTCACGGTCGCAGAATACGAAGAGTGGGGCAACCCCAACGAGCCCGAAGCGTTCGCCACCATGCTCAGCTACTCGCCCTACGACAACCTGGAATCCCTCGCGGGAAAACCCATTCCCGCGATCCTCGTCAAGACCAGCCTCAACGATTCACAGGTCATGTACTGGGAGCCCGCGAAATACGTAGCCCGCCTCCGCACCATCAAGGCCAACGCCACCCCGCTCCTCCTCCACATCAACATGGACGCCGGACACGGCGGAGCCTCCGGTCGCTATGACTACCTCAAAGAAATCGCCTTCGACTACGCCTTCCTGCTCACCCAACTCGGCGTAGTGACCACTCCTTAGCCATCCTTGCAGCTTTCCTACCTCAATTCACGCGGTTTCACCAATGCTGCCAGCGGCTGGCCTCCATGGTTCACATTCAGTGACACTGTTCCCGTTCTTCTTAACAAATTGACAACGTCGCTGAACGTAGTCGATGAAGTACTCTGTCCGTTCGCCGCCACGATAACGTCCCCCTCCTCCAGTCCTGACTCCGCTCCTGGACTTCCGGGCACGACCCTCGTTATACGGATAGTCTTGTAGTCCTTCCCTTCCGCAGCGATCAGCACGCCGCTATATGCCCGATCAAACTTCTCCGCGTATCTAGCGTTCGGCTCGAAGATCACGCGCCTTCGCTCGTAGTCGAGGAACAGTCTGAACCGCGAGATGGTTTCCTCGCCAATGCTCCCCTGCGTATTCGCCCCAGCCGCGCTGCCGCTGGTATCGCGCGAAAACACAACCGGCATATCCTTCATCTCAAACCGTCCGATGCGAAAGGCTGTAATCCGCCCAACAACTCCGCTGGTTTCTCCACCCGTTCCAGCCGATCCGATATCCGGAACAGTAGACAGACCCGGTGGCGGCAGATGATGTTCCTCCACAAACGGACGATGCAAATCCAGCGCTCCGCCTGCGCCAAGATCGAGTTCAAACTCCCCTGGCAATTCCTCCGGCCCACGTGCTTGGACGGCCCCATGGAAGGCCGGATGCCCCGTCGCTGTAAACCGGATGGGAATCGCTTCGCCAGGACCGCTATAACGAAAACTTAGGCGGTTGTGCAGGGTAACCGTACGCCGCTGGTAGTCTACCTCGACTACAAACTTGCTCATGAAGTCGTTGCCCAGAATCCCGTCGAGGTCGTGCCCCAGAAGCGGAGCCAGTCCGCGCAAGGAAATTGCCAGCGCAACCGGGTCGGTAAATCCCGGAAACGCCCCAAGCGTCACCCTGCCATCCTTCACCATCGCGCCGCGGACACTTTGCGGGCCGACGCCACTTACTGGAATATTGGTGCCCAACGGCAGCCCAAGCTCCTGGGCGAGGTCCAGATCGACGATCGTGTACTTCGCGCCCGTATCCAGCATGAACTGTAGGGGGCGAGAATTGTTCACTCTCACCACGAGGAAGATATGCTCATTTACCAATTCAAACGGAAGCACGACATCCGTAAAGTCTGCCGGAAGCAAGCCCGCCCCAGCCTCGGCGTAAATCACGCGATTCATCAGCCATGCGATGACATCCGCGCGCCAGATGATTCCCGCCGCCAGCACAACTCCGATTGCCAGCACAATCCCGCTCGCCCTACGCATGCTCAGCCTCGATCGCATGCAATTTGCCCGCGCTGCCTAAAAGCTCAATTCCCACAAGAACCAGCCAGATCGTATGCGCTACCACCACCACGGCCATTCCATGCACATTGAGTCGAAGGTGCCCCGCACCGATCAACACAATCAGCACTGGTGCAACAATGCATCCATACACAGCCGTCCCGCGCTTCAGCCCTCGGCTGTGCAACGCTGAGAATGACCACAGTCCAATCGCTACCGAAGCCGCAACACTGTAAATTCGAGCAAATGCCTGGTTGAATTGAAAGACCGCAGCGATGACGAGGCGCCATTGCGTCTCCGCCGCCGGCACGTCACGCATCATCATTTTGATAATGTTCGGCACAATGAATCCGCTCACCGCTGCTGCGATCAGGATTGCAACGCAGGCGAAGCCATATGTCACCAGTGCCGCAACGGCCAGGCGGTCGGATGCGGCTAGCCGACGCGTGATCCCCACTCCCCCCAGGAACAAGAGCACAAAGCTCACCATCGCGATCGAGTGGGCGACTCCCGAGGTTAACGCCAGATGTGCCGCCTCTTCCGAGGTATGGATACCACTTCCAACCGGGTGGATGGCCATGGTCAGCATGCCGCCCACTGAACCCGCCATCAACGCTATACCGCTCTTCCGATCATCTGTCATAACACCCACTGTAGGGATAAAATCATTCCCTGCGGTTTGGTAATTGCAACGATTGCGCGTTTCGAAACAAAAGGAGTCAACATGTCCGGGAACGCTGTAGCGGGAGGGAGTAGTGCTGGCAGCAAGGCAGCCGTCAAGACTGACAAGCGCATCCTCCGCACCCGCGACGCGCTCGGCAATGCGCTGATGGAACTCATTCGAGAAAAGCCCTTCGACGACATCACCGTGCAGCACGTCCTCGATCGCGCCGGAGTTGGTCGCTCCACTTTCTACACGCACTATCGCGATAAGAACGACCTTTTTCTAAGCGATGTGGAAGACTTCTTTGAGATGATGTCGAACCTGCTGACACGTCATGGTGCAGCCGCCCGCCGCATTGCGCCGGTCCGCGAACTCTTCACTCACGTGTCCGAAGTGCGCGAACTTTACTCGGCCTTCGTAGTCTCTGGAAAGTCGCACGACATAATCGAACTGGGACGCGGGCTGTTTGCGCGATCCTTCGACGAACGGCTCGCTCTCGCAGGTAGCCAACTTCCGGCGGCGCAGCGAGCGGCCCAGGCCCACGCCCTCGCGGGCAGCTTCTTTGCCTTACTCGATTGGTGGAGAGATCACGGAATGAAAGAGCCGCCATCCGAAATGGACGCCCTCTTTCACCGTATGGTTTGGGGCGACACCCTGTCGCCGACCCCCACGTCGTAGCGGCTGCTTTTAGCTCGCCGCCGTCTCTTCTTCCACTTTATCGCCCTCACCAGGCGCCAGGAAGAGATTCGCCTCCAGCCCATGCTGCCGTGTGTAGAGGTCGTAGTACCGCCCGCCCAGCCGATACAGCGACTCATGCGTTCCGCGCTCAAGAATAAGCCCGGCCTCGATGACGAGAATCTGGTCGGCCCGCCGAATCGTCGACAGCCGATGCGCGATCACGAACGTCGTCCGCCCCTGCATCAGGTGGTTCAGTCCGCCCTGGATCATCGCCTCCGACTCCGAGTCCAGCGAACTCGTCGCCTCATCCAGAATCAGAATCCGCGGATCGGCTAGAATGGCCCGCGCAATCGAGATCCGCTGCCTCTGCCCGCCCGACAGCTTCACTCCGCGCTCGCCCACTATCGTGTCGTAGCCCTCAGGAAACTTCTCGGCGAACTCATCCACCCGCGCGATACGGCACGCCTCCATCACCTGCTCCTCGGTCGCCTGCGGCCGTGAGAACTTCACATTGTCGCGAATCGTCCCGTCGAACAGAAACGTCTCTTGCAGCACCACGCCAAGCTGTTCGCGATAGCTGCTCAGCCGGATCGTCGCCAAGTCCACGCCATCGATCAGCACCTTCCCCGCCGTTGCCGTGTGGAAGGCACAAACCAGGGAGATGATCGTCGATTTGCCCGAGCCAGACGAGCCGACCAGCGCGGTCACGCTTCCTGGCTTCGACTCGAAGCTGATGCCATGCAGCACCGGCTTGCCCTCCTCGTACTCAAACTCGACGTTCTCAAACGCGACATCACCTCGAATAGCCCCGGCAACCTCGGCCCGGGCCGGCTCGGAATCTTCTTCGCGCTCATTCAGAATCTCGGTCGTGCGATCCAGTCCCGCCAGCGCCTCGGTCAACTGCGTGCCGATATTCACCAACTGGACGATCGGAGCAATCATGAACGCCAGCAACATCGTGTACTCAACGTATTTGCCTTCATCCAGCCGCCCCGCCTGCTTCTCGTTGGCGCCGAGATACATAATCAAACCGCCAACCACGCCCAGCACCAGCGTCGACGACAGCGTCATCAGCGACTGCGCCCTCAGCGAGCTGATCACGTTATCCAGCAACCGCTTCACACCCGCGGCAAATATACTCGCCTCACTCGCCTCGGCATGGTATCCCTTCACCACGCGCACACCGCCGAGCGATTCGGTCAGCCGCCCGGTTACCTCGGCGTTGATCTTCGACCGCTCGCGGAAGATTGGCCGAATGGTCTTGAACGCTCGCTGCAGGATCGTGCCAAACACCAGCAGAATCGCCAACGTCAGCACCGTCATGCGCGCGTTGATCGACAACAGCACAACGAACACGATAGTGGCCGTCAATACTCCACCAACGAAATCCAGCAACCCCGTCCCCACCAGATTGCGTACGCCTTCCACGTCGGTCATTATTCGCGCTACCAGGGTGCCCGTACGGTTCGCGTCGTAGAACGCCACCGGCAGCCGCCCGATGTGGGCCTGCACCTGCGTCCGCAACTGGGAGATCAGCTTCTGCCCCTCGGTCGAGAGCAATTGCGTCAGCGCATACGACGTAATAGCCTGCAGGAAAACCGCACCCGCCACGGCCGCGATAATGCGCGGCAATTCGTGCATCTGGTTCCGCTTCATCACGTCGTTGATAAACGGTCGCGCCGAGATAGGCAACACCAGGCTGCACAGCCGATTGACAATCATCAGGCAGAAGCTACCTGCGATCAGCCACTTACGCGGCCGCATCAGCGCCCACACCTCGGGCATAACCTTCTTCAATGGCGGTTTAGGCCGCTTTGCAGTCAATTCCGCGCCAACCGCGCGACCTGTTCCCCGGCTTGGCCGGTCTCCTGTGGGCATGCCGCTGCCCATTCCATGCGACCCAATCGAAGAAGACATACTGATTGGAGTGTACCTTGTGTGACGAAGTTTCAGCCTTCTGAGATCTACGCTTCCAGCTTGCGTTCCTGCCGTGCCGCGATAAACGACCGCACGCACAACAACACAAACACCAGGCAGATACCCGCCATCGCCGTCTGCGCCTCGACGGCTGCCGGGTGTGCAAGTGGTCCGCCGTGCGCGGCAAAATACTCGCGAATTGCCTGGATCCCTGAGCCCAGAAATCCGAGCAGACCCACCGTCACAGCGATGTGCATCCATAGCGCCCGCCGCTCCGGTTTAAGCGCAAGAACCCCAGCCCAGAACAGTAT
>JALYIG010000401.1 GCA_030775885.1 Acidobacteriota bacterium
ACGTTAAGATCGTCGCGGCTATGCCGGACAATCGCCTGCTCACTTAGACCGACGGACCTTCGCCAAAATTAGAGGCCAGCCGTCGCGACCCGCACACGCTGCCAACAGCCTGCGCGATTGGGATTGCCCGACAGGGATCGGTGGCTGACATTGCTGCCATCGTGGCCCGTAACTTCGAGGCAATCACAAAATAACCGGCCTTGCGCTTATAAGCGCAGCCGTCACGATGGAGCTTTAGTTTCCTATCGGAGGAGCGACGCCATGCAAGCCTTCATTGGAGCAACACTGCCTTCTAGCACAGAGACGCAGTCTCAATGCAAGCCATTCGAAATCTCCGATAGCAGGCTCCCTGGCTTCGTATTGAGCATACAGCCGAGCGGCGTGCGCACGTACTACGCGCGCTTGGGGGCGCAATCGCCGAGTAGTGCTGGGCAAAGCTGGCACTATCGCGCCAGAGAAAGCACGCGAGCGCTGTCAGATGGTCTTGGGAAACGTAGCGCACGGCTACCACCCGTTGCACGGTGTCCGCGGAACCGAGGGTATGCGCGCATCCGACTATGCGAGCGTACCTCACAGCTCCTGGCGCGTGGGTCTGAACAGGATCTCGTTCACATCAACGTCTTCGGGTTGGCTCATGGCGAAGACGACTGCCCGCGCGAAGGAGTCGGCAGGAATCGCGAACGCTTCATAGAACTTGTGAATGTCGTCGGCGACGTCCGGCTCAGTGATGCTGTTAGGCAGTTCCGTCGCTACGGCGCCCGGTGAGATCACCGTCGTGCGGATGTTGTAGGGCTTCACTTCCTGGCGCAGACCTTCCGATAGGGCCAGCACGGCATGCTTCGTCGCCGCATAGACGGCGCTGCCAGGACGGACCTTATGGCCGGCCACCGAGGAGACGTTGATGATGTGTCCGGCTTTCTGCTGCTTCATGTACGGCAGCACCGCCGCAATCCCGTACAGCACCCCCTTGATGTTCACGTCGATCGTCCGGTTCCAGTCGTCGATCTTGAGGCGCTCGAGTGGCGAGTGCGGCATGAGCCCGGCGTTGTTGATCATGACATCCATGCGCCCGTATGACTGGACGGCTGCATCGACCAATCCCTTGACCTGCTCGCATTGGGTGACATCAGTCGCAACGGCGAGTGCCTTGCCGCCATTGCGGCTCAGCTCGTCGGCTAATGACTGAATGCGATCGGCACGCCGTGCGCCAAGCACGACCCTAGCGCCCTGGGCGCAGAGAAGCCGGGCGGTGGCTTCGCCCAGCCCGCTGCTCGCGCCGGTGATGACGACCACCTTTCCTTCGATGTTACTGTTCATGATGTTTCGTCCTGCTTGCGATGAGGGTCGCGTGAACGCCCTTCATTCCCGTTCCGGGTGGAATGCCCCTGCCGATCCGGTGGATGAACCAGACCTTGGCCATGATCGTTTCTACTCACTTGATCCTCGCCGAGCGGTAGTGCTGGAGGCGCTGAGCTATCAAGTCGGCACCGACGATCGAAGGTAGCAAGTACGGCGCCATCCGACACCGCACTTTTGTGGACGTTGCGCAACGTGCTCGGCATGACGGGCACGAAGTTCGGATGCGGGATGGCGCTGTGCGGCGCGTGCACGTTTCATCTCGATGGAGCCCCGACACGCGCTTGCATCACGCCGATCTCCGCGATCGTCGGCAAGAAGATCACCACCATCGAGGCGATCGGCGATGATGGAGTCGGCAAGCGCGTGCAAGCGGCATGGGTCGACCTGGGTGTGCCCCAATGCGGCTATTGCCAATCGGGACAGATCATGGCTGCCACCGCGCTGCTCAAGCAGAACCGCGACCCTCCGACGACGACATCGACGCCGCGATGAGCGGCAATATCTGCCGGTGCGGCACCTATCCGCGGATACGCGGCGATCAAGCAGGCAGCACCCGTCCCGACAACAAGCCGGCCGGGCAGTTAGTCGTGTTTGCCGACAACCAGCAGTCTGAAGGTTTCCGGTTTGGGCTGCCGCCGGCCGTCCGGTCCATTCTGGAACTCCGCAGTCGGGAGATAAAGCGTATGCGTGGAAGGGTCGACGGTCATCGTCCGAGCGCCTTCGTGGGTAGCGACGGTCTGGGCAATTCCAAACTTGCCGGGCGATGTCTCGCGCGCAACGACCAGATTTCCATCGGCGGTGCTGACGAAGATCTCGTCACTGTCGAATTTCACGGCGTCGACGCCCTTGCCGATCGGCAAGTTTGCCAGAACCTTACCGCCCTTCGTCTCCATCACCACTAGTTGCTGCGGTCCACGACAGCCGATGAAGATGCGGCCGGTTTTGGCATCGAGCGCTATTCCAACTGGGTTGCCTCCAGGGGCCACCGGCCAGTTCGCCACCACAGCATGCTTCTTGAGGTCGACCACGGCCACTTCATTGGTCGTCATGAGATTGATGTAGACCCGCCCCTTCGCATCGGCAGCCAGAAATTCCGGCTCCCCGCGCAGCGCGGCGACCCTATCGAGCTTGCCATTGTGAGGATCGATGTCCGGCCGAAAAGACAGCAGCGCCTTACCGCGCCCCGACACGGCCAACACAAGATTATCCGTGGAGTCGTAAATAATCCCATCGACATCCGGCGTTGCGGGCAGGCGCCCCAGGATCGCATAGGTTGCGAGATCGAAAATCACGATGCTCCCCGCTCCGCCTCCGTCACTAATGAATCCTCTGCCGACGGAAGGGACCAACGCGACGCCGTGCGCGCTCTGCTGCCCGGGAATGTCGGCAATCAATGCACCGGTTTGTCCGTTGACCACCATGGTGTGGGTCGTGCGCGCAATGAAAAGGCGATGGCTCTCGGGATCTGCTGACAGGTAATCCCAGGCCCCTGGTCCCTTGAGCTCGAATGTATTGACCTGATGCCAGTCCTGAGCCGCCAGCGCCGGCATCACCGATGTGAACGCCATGGCTGCCACAATTGGTACGAATTTCCTGTTCACAATCGCGTCCTCCGTCAATAAGAGTTTAAAGCCAGTTGCAGCTCAACATTCGAAGTGGAGTCGTATCCCGAACCGCCGCAGTGCCGCCCATGAGATACGCCGGGGCGACTGTCCGCTGACATAGCTTTTTGTCGGCTGGCTTCGTGCTCACACAACGTCAATCCTGAACACGTAGCCACCCGTCGGACTGTTTTCGGGCGGAAAGTCCCTATGTTGAAACTCCGCAACATCGATCGAGTAGCCCGGATGCTCGCCGGCATCTACGCCATATACCTGACCGTTATGGACCGCGATGTCATGCAAATCGACTTCACCCTGTGGCAGCGTGACAACCTCGACCACCTGAGCGGTCTTTATCTCGTACTTCACCAACCCCGCTGTATAGCCTTTATAGTCATATGTGCCCGGCTTCTGCGCACCACAAACCTGCCAGATATGGCCGTCGTCATACTCTATGCCGTGCAAGCGCGGGAAAAGGCGCGTTTCACGAAACATATGCTCGACCTGCCAGGTCTTCGGATCGATCTTCATCAAACATCCCAGGCGATCGGCGGCGAGCCACAGCTTGCCGTTTTCCCAGGCGTTGCCATGCGAAGTGCCACCATCCTCCGGAGAGCCAAATGGAATCTGACGCCGGCTGATCTGTTGACGGGTCTTGATGTCCGTCTGGAACACGCCGTCGATCGGCGGATCAGGGTGATTGAACTGGGCCGCACCTTCGCACGCGCTCCAAATGCAGCCGTCGCCCACCGTCATGCCCGTGCAATCCTTGGTGTTCTGGTAAACCGTATCGAGCAGCTTGCCCTTGAAGTCCAGAAGCCATACTGCTTCCTCGAGGCCGTCATGACGCTGTTCGGCAACCCAAAAACCGCGCCCCTCCGGATCGGTGGCGATGGCGTTAGGATAGCCTGGCGGTGTCAGAAATAGCTTCGTGATGGTCGCCCTTCGGGCGGGGGGAGTCTTTGTGGCAGCGGCCTCTTCCATGGATTTTACGGTGCGGCCCAATGCATCCGTGCCCGGCTTGCGGCCGGGAACGGCCTCCTCGACGGGGTGCTTCAGAGCGGCCGCCAGAGCTGGCCCTACACCCAAGCCGAGTGCCCCAACACCCGCGCCCGCAAGGAATTCGCGTTTGCTGATCAGTTTCATCAAGGATCGCTCCTATTCAAGGGTCACGACACATCAGCCGATTGCAGCAATCCGCGGATGTAGCCATAGCAAAAGGCGAAGTTCTCCCGTTCAGAGCCCGGCGGTCCAAACGGAACATGGTCGGGTACCAACATGCCGCCATAGCCGACATCACGGTAGGCCTTGATCGCCTTCGCCATATCCACCGAACCTTCGTCGGGAAAAATCTCGATTACGACATCGTCGCGACCGCCGCGCACGTTGCGGAAATGAACCAGGAATATCTTGTTGCGTTCGCCAAACCAGCGGATCACGTCGTAGATCTGATGCGCTGGGTCCTCGAGATCCTCTGAAATCGTGCCCTGGCAGAAGGCGAGACCGTGATAGGCGCTTTCCTGGATACCTACAAACTTCTTGAGCCCTTCAATCGTGCCGAGGACGCGTGGCACGCCGTGATAACCGCCGGGCGGCACACCAGGGTCTTCAGGATGCAGCGCCATGCGAACCTTGTATTGGTCAGCGACGGGCACGACCCGATCGAGGAAATAGGTGATCCTTTTCCAGAGGTCATCGGCGGTAACGTGCCCCACCAGCTGCTTGAAATAGGCTACTTGATCATAGGGCGCGGTATGAACTTCCGGCTCGCCGATCATCGAGGCCCCGTCCCATATCGTCATCAGCGGATTGTCTTTCATCTCGCTGACACGCCAACGATGGTTGAAGCTGTCACCCCGACCCGGGACGACTGCGCTTCGCAAGATGGGCATCAGCGCCAGATTGTATTTCAGCGCCGGGATGCCGGCCGCCGCGCAATTCTTCAGTAACGTCTGGAACGCCTCAATCTCTTGATCGCGGCCCTCGCGACCGAGAATGATATTCGACGGCTTGCCACCCGAGCTCATGAACCGGGCGCTTGTCATGTCGACACTAAGACCGTGCTTCTGTCCAAGTGCACGCAAGGCAACCAGTTCATCCACCGTGGCATACAACCGCGAGGGATCGGACTGTATCGGCTGCGCTACCACGTTGGCGATACCGTAGCGCGCCAGGAAAGCGAAGTGCTCATCAGACGTCGGGCTGCTTTGGCAGCCGAGCGTCATTCCAGCCGCTTTGCGATCATGTGCGCGTGCCGGCGATGTTTCTGCCACTCCTCCCACGGAGGCGAGACCGGCTGCGACAAGGCCACTGCTCGATGCACTGATGAAACCGCGACGACTAATTGGACTCATCATTCCCCCTACTGGCACGCAACCGTCTGTTAACGGCCATTCCTACTGCGAACGAAAAGTTGATACGCCGGATCGACGATTTGCATGTCCGGACCGAGCAGCAGCGCAGCGGGTTCGAACTTTCTCAACTGCGGGCCTCCGTTTGCAAAGGGCGGGTAATTGACGGCAGTGGCGGCAAACAACATGAATGCGATGAGATAGCGCACATGGCCGCGACTGGCGGCAGCGGATTTCTGCTCGCCACTCATAGGGCCTCCTTCAGCGGCAAACCACTGCCGCTCGCGAGATTCACTTCCGGCCCGCGACCAGCACGGCGAGCTCGTCCATTTCCTGCGATGTCAGGTCGGTGAGCGGTGGGCGCACCGGGCCACAGTCGCGCCCGATCAGCTTCATCCCGGCCTTCACGATCGAGACCGCGTATCCCCTTCGACGGCGTCGGATAGCGATGTAGGGAAGCACGAATTCACGTAGCGCCGTGTACACCGCGTCCCGATCGCGGCGACGTACGGCGCCATAAAAGTCGAGCGCGAACTTCGGCAGGAAGTTGTAAATGGCGGAAGAATAGGTGTTTACGCCGAGTTCGAGGTACGGCAAAGCAAAAGTCTCGGCCGTGGGGAGGCCGCCGAGGTAGGTGAGCCGTTCGCCAACTCGGGTGTAGATGCGAGTTATCATCTCGACGTCGCCGACGCCGTCTTTGAAACCGACAAGGGTCGGGCAGCGCGCACACAGACGCTCGAGCGTTACATCGTCGAGGGTCGCATTGGCCCGGCTATACAAGATAACTCCGAGGCGGGTGGCTCGGCAAACCGCCTCGACGTGCGACGCCAGGCCATCACTCTCGCATTCAGTGAGATAGGGGGGCATCAGCAGCAGCCCGTCGGCACCTGCCGCCTCCGCATTCCGCGCAAATTCCTTTGCCATCTCCGTGCCATAACCACATGGAGCGAGTAACGGCAGCCTTCCCTTGACCTCGTCCACCGCAATCTTGACGACTTCGCAAACCTCGGCGGCGGTGAGCGAGAAGAATTCGCCGGTGCCCCCCGCCGCGAACAGCCCGGCCGGTCCGTGGGCGCACGCCCAGGCGATGTTATCTCGGTACGCCCGGGGGTCGAACGAGCCGTCCGAGCGGAAGGTGGTGACGGGGAAAGACAGAAGACCCTTGCCAAGAAGAGTCACCATCTCAGTGGGAGACATGCCGGTCATGTGAACAAGATTCCTTGGATTCCCAGATAGGAGTCAGCGAGGGAGTAAGACGATGCTCGTACAAATCACCAACGGCATAGTCCGATACCGGAAATTGCCCCGTGTTCGAATTGAGCAAGCTGCAATGCTTGTGTCAGCTGCCGAGGGGTGCATTCAGGGCGGGCCGCGGAGTACCTGCACATGACCCGTCCGCCGTTCAGCCGTAAAGTGCGGACGCTTGGGTGGGGCGGCAAACTTGCCGCCCGCACTTCAAATCGACGCCCGCCGCGAAGGTGCTCTGGCGAGGAAAGCGAACTGCTCATCCGCATCCTCAGTTCAAGTTAGCCTTGATGCCGATGCGGTAAGTCCTTCCCACAAT
>JALYIG010000402.1 GCA_030775885.1 Acidobacteriota bacterium
GGATTGATCGACGCTACATCGATCCGAAAGCCCAACTCCCGAAGCTGAACCACTTCTCGCAAAATGAAGATCATCGACAGCATCGGATACTGGCTGGTTAGATATGCGATTGAACGCGATTTCGGACTTGAAGATGACTCTGTGTACGACTCGTCGAGGGTTCTTACCATCATTCAGTTATATCCGGGAATCAGAGGTCGCTAAGCACAAAATTGGGGATCGACGTCACAGGTGTCAGGCCGAGACTCTATCCGCCTTAACTTGAAACTCCAAACCCTCTTGAGGGTATAACAAGCCCCATTGAGAGCGCAGCGCATCCATTGTTTTTAACACCTCGAGTGAGTCATTCAACGACATTGTGGAGCTCTCAGTGCGCCCATCCCGGATACAGCGATTCACCTCCATGAGTTCAAATTGATACCCGTTTCCTGCAAACGGAAAACTTCGAGAGCGTGGGCGATCCAACACTTCAAGCAACAGACCAAATCGCCGCCGAAGTAACTTAACCGTGTGGCTTTGGCGAACTCGCTGAACAATCCTGCGCACGCCTCCAGGGCTCTGCGTTGACTCCCGCTGCATTGTTTGCTGACTTCCATACGATCGCACCTCAAGCCGGTGTGCGCAATAGAAAGGCTTGCAAAGACGCAACCAACCGTGCTCTCCAGAGATGAGAAAATCATTCCTTCCTTGCACCAGCAGGCTAGTTGCCAAGTCCGCAAGCGCACCACCAGCGAAGACAAGCTGACAGGACGATTGCTCATCTACGCCTGTCGGGCCCAAGACCATTGTTCCGCGGACCAACTCCGGAACACCCATCAGATATTGGGCCAGAGAGATGAGGTAGACGCCGCGGTCCAGCAGCGCGCCACCCCCCTGCTTGATATCGAAGAGCCTGCTTTCGCTTTCCCTTTGCGCAGGGTAGGCGAAGTTGCCCTGGATGAGACGAGGGAGCCCAATTTCGCCTGCATCAATGCGTCGCTTGGCTTCGATCACCGATGGGATGAATCTGGTCCACATCGCCTCCATGCAAAATACCTTGTGGCGTCGGGCCGCATCCGCGATAACCTCCGCCTGTGCCAGGTTCAGCGCCAGCGGCTTTTCGCATAACACGGCCTTTCCAGCGCGAATACAGGCCAGGCAGTCTTCCAAATGGCAATGATTGGGTGTCGCAACATAGACAACATCGACCTCAGGGTCTTGCAGCAGGGAATTCAGTCCCTCATACCACTTTGCCGCTCCGTGCTCTAACGCAAACTCTTTCGCACGCTCCACCGTTCGCGACGCAACTGCATGCAGTAAGGCTCCGTCTACCAGCGGAAAATCGTTCGCCACCATGTGCGCGATGGTGCCAGTTCCCCAAATTCCCCACCGGACCGCATTCTTCATTGGTTATCCTTGCAGACCGAAAATGCGGTCAACGCCTAATCCGCCCACGGCATCGGTTGAACGGGGTCGAATACTGTTGTCATCCGATAGGTTGCTCCTTGCTCACGACTCCAGTGAATTGCCAACGCCAACTCATTTATGTGGAGCGAGAAGCGCGCCGACACTCGGCTGGGCCGGTTGTTGCGCACCGCTTCGGCAAGCTCTGCCGGACCGCGAGCAAAGTCCATCGATTGCGCTCCCTTGGTCTTCGGCTTCCCGAACGGCGCGCGGGGCAACCGATGCTTCTTGCGCAACGGGTTCAAGAAAGTCTTGCGCCGGATGGTCATCATGCGGCGACTATATACCGGCGAACGATAATCCCAGGATTCGTCTGTATACAACACGCCGCCATCGCAGAAGATCTTAATCGAATGGTCGTGAGGGGCGATGATCCCGCACGTCAGACGCGCCACAACGCCGGATTGAAATTGGATACACGCCACCGAAAAATCCGGAGAATCCATATCCAGCGTCTCATCCGCTAGCTTATCCGGGACTTGAACGGAGGCGAAAGAAGTCACCGTTGTCGCCGGTCCAAACCATGCGGCAAGCCAACCCAAACTGTAGCCTGCATGCTCCAAAGTGCATCCAACTTCGAACTCGTCCTTGTACGGCCAAGGAATTCCAGAGACGGACTTCCACTTGCGAAACGGCATCCGAAAGACCATCCCGTCGTCGATCTCGGCGTACACAACCCGGACTTTGCCCAGGGCTTGCTCACGTAATACCTTCCACATAGTCTGAGCCGTCTCGCCCAGAAAGCTGCACGGCGCCGAAGCAATCGACAGTCCACGGGATTCTGCCAACTCCACCAACTCTGCGGCCTGCTCAAATTGCATGCCCAGCGGCTTCTCGGAGTACACGTGCTTGCCCATCAGAAGTGCTGCCTTTGACACTTCATAGTGGTTGCGAGGATTGGTCAGATTCAATACAAGTTCAACGCTGCTGTCGTTCAAGACATCGATTAACTCTGGATAGTGCCGCACACCAGACAGGCCTGCCAGGTGTTTCGCTCGACTCGCATCCCTATCCATCACGCCCATGAGTCTGAGTTCGGGATGAAGAGGAAGGGTGGCAAGATAGTAGTCGGCTACAAATCCGCAGCCCACGATCGCAAGATTCATTTCGTCTGTGCTTTCACGGTACCTATGGAGCTTTGAAAGGCAGTGGATCCTTGAAGACAATTCAAGCTTGATTGCCCGGTCTACGATTTCGATAGTTCGGAAGTGCCGATAAGTCAGTATCGCTCAGGGATGCGCTAGTGCAAAATAAGAATTCGCGCAACAAAACCTATTCCCAGGAAGCATAGAAATATCCCTGTTGCTTGCAGGTCCTGCCTCCATGTAGAAACCCCCTCACGGCTGGCTCCAGCGACCAACAATAAATAGAATGGAAAATCGCCGGCGGCCACTGCAACTACAGCTCCAAACATCCCAAAGTAGTGGAAACTCAACGGAATGGCCGTAATCACCATGACACAGTAGAGTGCACTTCCGATCGCCTGGTAGTGCGACTTGCCCAAAGTAAGCAGAGCCGGCATCGTTGTTGCATACAGGAGCGTATGCCACAGTCCAAGCGCCAGAACCGGCACCATCCACGATGCGTCGTGATACCGTCGATCGTACATTCTTGTGACTAGAAAGCCGCCCAGGTACACCATCAGACATAACATCGCTGCACCGGCCAGCAGGGTACGAAACCGATACCGCAAGAACACTTTACGAAATTCAGCCACCGGGAGGTGCGCCATCTTAGCTATAAACGGATAGCCCACTTTCTGGGCAAAGGCATTGATGATTGCCCGCGGAATATCCGAGACCGTATATGCGATGCTGTACACCCCCAGCAAGCTGAAACTGATCAATCTTCCCAGAATCAGCCGGTCTGCCTGAGAGGCAAAGAAGAAGAAAGCGGTAGACAGCAGAATCCATTTGCCGAAGTGGACCAAGCCGCGCAGGCTTTCCTGATCCCAGCAGAGGCGATTCCGGATGCCCGGGGTGAGCCCGCGGTGAAAGCTAAGTGAGAGCCGGCAAGCTGTACTTGCAATCCCTCCGATGACCAGTGCCCAAACAGAGGGATACAACAGGGCGCAACCGACCGTGATCAGCAAACCGGTGATCTGCGCAATAAGGTCTACAAAAAACAATTTGCGCAGCCCCATGTGCCGTGCCATGGAGAGCAGATTAGTGCTGTAGAAAGACCCCACGACGACATTCATGCCCAGGGCCGGCAACAGCGCCACGAGTCGCGGCTCATGGTAGAACAGTGCCATGGGCCAGGTCAGTATCAGGATGACTACGAAAATCAATAGGCCGCGTAACACCTGCAAAGTCCACACGGTATTCAGAAATACGGGGTCGTCGCCGCGCGGGCTGCGAACTACACTCGGACCCAGACCCATATCGGACATGAGGCTGACACCGACGACCAGGGTTGCAACCAGCGCCATCAAGCCGAAAGACTCCGGCATGAGCAGTCGAGTAAGGATGAGGCTGTTGACGACGCGCAGCGCCATCGAGCACCCATAGTCCAGCACGGTCCAGAAGGTAGCTCTGAGTGCTGTAGACTCGAGCATCCCCGGCACTAGCCCATCTGCATTGATCTGCTTGTCCGTCCCCGTCTCCAGTTCCGAGACTTCAATTGTGGTTAAGTCAGTTGACAAGGTTTGCTCGCAGTATTGGGATTGTCACGGACTTAGTTGAGGCACCTGACAGTGCAATGGAACGGACACGCGAGACTTCCAATGCCACGTCGTTGATTCCTGCAAGCCCTGAGCGGGCTAACAAACTCGACCACTGCCATGTTCGATGACAGTAGAAATCCATTGCGGACACTCAAGTGAAATGAACTACCAATCTTGCGACTACCCGTTCTCCGAGATGCAGAGTGTAACGGGTTTGTTGACTGGCGTGCGATGCCCACGCCGCAAGAACCTCTTTTCCACTATGTGCCAGCTAATAACGGCACAGAGAAGAGTCGCAGGAGTGGCGAGCGAGAACAGCATCCAAGGTGACACTGGATGGCCAATCCATCGAACTATTAACTGCTGCACCGGGAACCCGTAAAGATACGTTCCATAGGAGAAATCCCCATACTGGCTCCAGCCATGCAATCGAAGCGCCGGATGGTACGCGAGCGCCAGCACCAGATACGCCCCTGCAATCGGGAAAAAGAGCGGCCAGCCATATGGAAGCAAAGCCGCCGCGACCAGCAACCCGCAGGCCAATCCTATCCACGTAATTTTCAACGAAAGGTGCATGCGGAGACGGTAGAACACCATCCCAGCTATATACATCGGGAGAAGCCTTGCCCAAAACGGCGGGTACCCGAATATAACACCCAGGAACTTCCCGCCCGGCGTCCACTTAAAGATCGCAAATAAGTAGCCTGCAAGAATTGAGCAACAAAACAAAGTCAACAACATACGGTTGGATCGCAGCACGCGTGAGATACCCAGTAGCACCACGCCGATGTAGCACCAGAACTCATACTGAATGGACCACAGAGATCCGTTAACCACACCTGGAGTTGGGTTCCATGAAAATGCACCGGCGTAGTGAAACTCTTGCAACCGCATGGTCTGCGCTATGAAATCCAACGCGCGGGAGGCAGCAGATGTTTTCAGCAAATATCCGCCACCTAACGGCAGCACAAGCATTACACTGCACAGCATCAACGCCACGTACCCCGGATAGATCCGGAATACTCTATTCTTCAAGTAGGAAGCGACATTCACAGAGCGTTCGTAGCTCGCTGTAATGAGAAACCCGCTGATGATGAAGAATAGATCTACTGCGATATGCCCGCCCGTGGCTTGGTGCCGCGTCAGGACATTGAAGGGTTCAACTAACTCCGACCCCGTCGCCAGTGGGTAGCTGTGTGAAAAGATCACGAGAACAGCAAGCACTAACCGAATGAAGTCAAAATTGTTATCGCGTTGATTGAAAGGTGTCTGCATGTATAAGACCTATGCGCCAGAAGGTTGGATCAAAGCGGGCCGCTTCACCGCTTTAACTCATAGCCCCATCAGTCTGTAGAGTAGATTTTAGCGTCGGCGAAGGTCGCGGGAGAGATTTCAGTCTGACTTGCGGGAAGCGACTGGTTGACTTCATACAGCTACAGCTGGCTCCACGTCGGCGGCGTCAATCTCAAGAGCCATGGACTGCGCCAACATGCCCACTGACAGAACGAGGCGATACAGATTCTTCTTGCGAACCAATATCCCTTCGACACCTTCAAGCGGTCCCTGTTTGACGCGAACCCGCTGGCCGCACTTTAGGAAGGGATGAGGTTCTACCTGATTCGGCCCTTCGAGTGCCATCCGAATCGCCTCAATCTCACTCTCCGGGATGACTGCAAGCTTATCCCCGCGGGATAGAATCATGTGAACCCCTGGGGTGGTGACGATCTGCAAGCGGCGATCGAGTTCTCCGCGGACGAAAACGTAGCTCGGAAAAAGCGGCAGCGATAGCTCCTTGGTTCTATCTTTCCAACGTCGCATGGACTCATAGAGAGGGAGAAACACCTCAAAACCCTTTGCCGACAAAATCTCCGCCACCGTCTTCTCGTGTTGATGGCGGGTGTAAAGCGCCCACCACGGCGAGTCTTCACTCTTGGAGACGCCGATAAGCGGCTGGGCCTGCACTTCACTATGATTTTGCGAGGTCAGCATTCGCTTCGTATCTCCCTGAATTCACAATTGATATTGCGCTGTGCTCTCGTCAGTGCGCATAGCTTCGCCCTGTGGGTCACATTGATTGTGCACCCCATGTAGAGCTCCCCATCCAGAGTAAAGCGATCCTTAGTGGTTCTTCCCGTCGGCTCATATCCAAAGTTGGAAGGGTTTGACTAAGCGATTTCGGTCTCCAGCTCCGAAACCATTTTCGATACTCACTAGCTCGGAAAACTGTCTCTGTACTAATGGCTAAGACTAAGTTCCAACACTGCTAGCCGCAAGTCGCCGAACGTTTGAAAATCGCGTGAGAAAGCTGGGATATATTGATAGCCCTTTCTTCTCTGATTCCGTCCGCATCGACATCAGGTCCAGACCCTCCAATTAGAGTGACCCTCTCTATCATCAATAGAGAAGAAAGTGTGCAAGTAAGAATCTACTGGCAAATTGCGATCGTCGAACACAGTCTCGAAATCACTAACACCATCAATCCAAAGGCTTTCGAAAATGGAGGATGCCGATATTTCGAGTGCACTCGGGCGGACCAATCTCCTTCGTCAGTTTCTATGGTGCAGTAAGAGTCATATCTGGTGAGGTGGTTGTGTTTCCGTTAGCGTCTGTGCTCACAAGCTGGTAGTGGACAGTTCCGCTCGGCACATACGACAGCGTGCAGTGCGGAGCGGTCGTGAGACTGGTCAACGCCGAATAGTAGCCGTAGTTGGTCGACAGGCCGTACTGCACGTAGCTGTTGGTAGGCACCGAGGTGGTCCAACTGATGGTGGCCTTGTTATTCGCCGCTGGACTAGCAGTGACACCTGAGATCGTGGGCGGCCCAGGGAGAGTCGTGAAGCTATACATCGTCGAGTAGCCTGTGTTGCCGCTGCCGTCCGCAGATTGTGCTTCAAAGTAGTAGGTAGTCCCGGCTGCCAGGCCTGTCAGAGTCACTCCGTGACTAGTTGATAGTGCCGTCTGCACCGGGCTCAGCTGCCCCAGCGCGTTCGTGGTGCCATAGGTGACCGCCGTGTTGGCGGGCACATAGGTGGACCAGGTAATGGTCACCTCCGTTGCGGTGATGCCCCAGTACGACAGATACGAAATCACCGGCGGCGGGGCCGTGTTGGACGACGTGTGGAAGGTGAAGTTGCTGGAGGTGCTCGACGAGTTCGCCGCGTTGGCCGAGACCACATCGAAGTTGTACGTCGTGTTCGGAGTCAGGCCAGTGAGCACAACCGAGTGGCTGGCCACTAGCGAGGCCACGGACGCGGTGGAACCATAGCCGGTCGTGGTGCCGTAGTTCACTACCGACGATGAAGCCTGGTCCGTCGTCCACGCGATCGTTGCGGTCCCGCTCGTCACACTGCTGGAATTGACATTGGTGATTACCGGCGCAGGCGCTGTGCCTGTGGTGGAGAAAGTGTAGTTCGTCGACGTTGATGAGACAGCCGAAGCATTTGCGGACATCACGTCGAAGTTGTATGTCGCGGCCGGCGACAGGCCGGTGAGCGTGACTGAGTGACTGGTCACCAGGGTCGGATTGAGCGTGCTGGACAGCGTGTACGTCGTGGTCAGCCCATAGTTCAACTGCGATGAGGAGGGCTGATCGGTGGTCCAGGTGATGATCGCGGTGGTGTCGGTGATGCTGGTGGCCGTCACGTTCGAGATCAACGGCGGGGGTGTGGTCTGCGTGCCCAGTGTCGTAAAGTTCATCACCGGCGAGTAGCCGGTTGCGCCGTTCGCACCCGTCGACTGCGCTACGAAGTAGTACTGCGTGCCGGGGTTCAGACCGGTCAAGGTCACGCCGTGGCTTGCCGTCATTGCTGACTGCAGCGGACTCAGTTGTCCCAGCGCCGTCGTGGTGCCGTAGGCCAGTTGTGCAGTAGCGGCAACATCGGTGGACCAGGTGACCGTGGCCCCCGTATTGTTGATCCCCCAGGCGGCGACATAGCCGACGTAGGGCGGGGTGGCGGTGGTCGCGGGCGTGGTGAAGGTGGAGTTGGGCGACGTACTCGAAAGCGACGCCGCGGTGGTCGAGGTCACGTCGAAGTCATACGTGGTGCTGGCAGCTAGACCCGTAATCGTCTCCGAGTGTGCCGTCACCAGGTTCGTGTCCAGGGTCGTCGAGGAGCCGTAGGCCGTGGTCGTGCCATAGTTTATTTTCGAACTCGAAGGCTGATCGGTAGTCCAGGTCACGGTCACCGAGTTGCTCGTGAGGTTCGTCGTCGCCACGTTCGAGATCACCGGCTGCGTAAAAGTTACATTCGTCGTCAAGAAGGTGGCGTTGGCTGACGTGGAAGACATTCCTCCCAGACTCGCCGAGATCACGTCAAAGTCGTACGTCGTCCCCGGCGTCAGGCCTGTCAGCGTCACCGTATGGGTCGTCACCAGCGTGGGGTTCAGCGGCGAAGCCGATCCATATCCTGTCGTCGTCCCAAAATTAACCAGCGACGATGAAGCCTGGTCCGTCGTCCACGTAATCGTCGCAGTCGTATTGCTGATACCGCTCACAAGCACGTTCGAGATCGCCGGTGGCCCCGAGGGAGCTGTGCCCAGGGTCGTAAAGGTCATCACCGCCGAATATCCAGTCGCCCCGTTCGCGCCTGTAGACTGTGCCACGAAGTAGTAGGTCGTTCCGCTCACCAGGCCGGTCAGTATCACGCCGTGGCTCGCGGTCATCGCTGTCTGTAGAGGACTCAGTTGTCCCAGCGCCATCGTAGTGCCATAGGCGAGTTGGGTGTTGGCCGCAAAGTCTGTGGACCAGGTGACGGTCGCGCCAGAGTTGTTTACTCCCCACGCAGCAACATAACCGACGAACGGAGGGATTGCGTTGGCCGCAGTCGTCGTCACTGTACCGTTCGGTGACGTGGTCGATTGCGCGGCCGCGTTGGCGGAGGTCACGTCAAAGTTGTAGGTTGTGCCCGCGGCTAGCCCTGTCAGAGTCACCGAATGCGCCGTCACCAGGGTCGAATTCAACCCCGAAGAAGTCCCATAGCTTGTGGTCATCCCGTAGTTCACCAGCGAACTCGAAGGCTGATCGGTCGTCCACGTCACCGTGACTGAGTTCTGCGACACGCTCGTTGTGAAGACATTCGAGATCACCGGCGGTGTAGATGCCACTGACGTCGTCGTTAAGGTCGCGTTGCTCGATACAGACGACACCGCACTCGAATTCGCCGAGACCACGTCGAAGTCATAGATCGTCCCAGGGGTCAGCCCCGTCAGCGTCACCGTGTGACTCGTCACCAGCGTTGTGGCCAGCGTAGACGCCGATCCATACCCCGTCGTCGTCCCAAAATTCACCAGCGATGTCGAGGGCTGATCCGTCGTCCACGTAATCACCGCCGATGTGCTGGAGATGTTCGAAGTCGTTACCGCGGAGATCGCCGGGCCCGGGGCGCTCACGGTCGGTGTGGTGAAGTTGGCCGGGAACGGGCAGATCAATCCGGTTCCCTGCAAAGCGGCCAGGGATACGACTGAAACCACGCAGCCACTTGAGCGGCGACAAATTCCAGCCCCTTATACCCGAGATGGACCCCATCGATGTCGTAATAAGTAGCGTTGGCCGTGTGACTCGCCGCAGCCGTCAGGTTGTAACCGCGAGTGCATCCCATAATCTGATTGCCGCTCACGGAATTGAGCATGATTGTTTCTGAGTCGATGATCAGTACTGTCCCAGCACCCTGCGTCCCACTCGATACGCTGAACGTGCAGGACTGATTATCGAGCGGACCGGACGTAATCGTCCCAAGCGCCACCACCGCTCTCAGCGAAGCGGGCATGACATCATTGGCATGGTCCACCACGTCCAGTGGGAGCGACGGGTTATAGTCCTGCACCACCATCTCACGAATGTTCAGATAATTGTTCGGATATTGTGCGGCGAGGTCTGCGCTCGTGGTAACAATATCGTTGTACGTGGTGGTGCCGATTGGAGTGCTTACCCAATTCACATTTCCCAGCACCAGATAGCACGCCGGTGTAGCCAGCGCGTTCACCATACTGGCGTCATCGGATAGGATCTGGCTGACTTGAGTAGGGTTGTTTGATCCAGCCCAGAACACATTACAGTTGCCCGGCCCGAATGCTGCCGGCGTAGCCAGCATCCTCTGGGCGATTTGTGTACTGGTGTCCCCGCCTTTTCCCTCATTGATAACCGGTACGCCAAGATCGTTCGCCAGGGTGATCGGGTAGTTGATGTTACTGCCATCTACCCCACCTACGGTTTGCGAATCGCCCCACGCCCAAATCGTAAATCCAGTCAGGTCGACCCCGAACGTTGCCACTCCTGCCGGGTCGGCCGAGACTGCCTGAAAGTCGTAACGCGTGCCCGGCGACAGCCCGGTCA